>JAIYAB010000193.1 GCA_027489275.1 Hyphomicrobiales bacterium | reverse complement strand
GGTGACGTCCGTTGCGGCCAGCGCCGCAGCGGCGAGAAGGATGCCAAGCCTGATCGCATTCATCGATTTGTCTCCTTGCCCATGACGGTGTGACGGTCCCGATACGTCGCGATCCGGTGTCGCTACGCCTTCGGACCCGTTCCCACGGGCCGTCTGGCGAAGCGCGGCTCGCCCCGGCCCCACGCCGACGCCGGAGCCAGTCCGGCGCGAATACAACCGGAAGTTATTCCATCCATCGGATTCATGCTTGCGTTTTGGGGACACCGGCGTCCCGCACCGTTGGCGAACCCGGCCCACGGAGCAGAAGAGAGACCTTCCCGGGCGCCGTGGGTCGATCCGTTACCTCGGCTGGTCATCCGGCGCGCCGCGCGCCGCGTATCGTCGGCGTCATGACCCGCATCGTCTGGTTCAAGCGCGACCTGAGGACGACCGACCACCGGCCCCTGCTCGCGGCGGTGGAGCACGGGCCCGTCCTGCCGGTCTACATCGTGGAGCCGGCCTACTGGGCCGCGCCCGAAACGTCGCGCCGGCAGTGGGTCGCCATCCGCGGCGCGGTCGAGGAGTTGGCCGAAAGCCTGCGGCGACTGGGCGCGCCCCTCGTCGTGCGTGTCGGCGAGCCGGCCGAGATCCTGCGCACGCTGCAGCGCCGGCACGGCGTCGTGGCCATCCACGCCCACGAGGAAACCGGCAACGTCCTCACCTATCGCCGGGACCGCGCGGTCCACGCGATGTGCCAGGAGATCGGCATCCCGTTCCACGAGGTCCGGCAGTTCGGCGTGTTCCGTCGCTTGCAGGATCGCGACCAGTGGGCGCGGCTGCATCGCGCGCACATGTCCGCAACCCCGCTGCCGGAGCCGGCGGCCTTCGTCGCGCCACCGGGCCTCGCGGGCGATCCCCTCTCCACCTCCGAAGCGCTGCCCTCCCCCGAAGCGCTGGGCCTCGCCTTCGACGGGTGCGACGCGCCGCAGCCGGGCACGCGGCGCGAGGCGTTGCGTCTGCTCGACAGCTTCCTCGCCGGGCGCGGCGCGCGCTACCGGCGGGCCATGTCGAGCCCGCTCGACGGCGCGGACGCCTGCTCGCGCCTCTCCGTCGCGCTGTCGACGGGAGCCCTCTCCGTGCGCGAGGCGCTGCACCGCTGCTTTGCGGAGCGCAGGCGGCTCGCGGCGCTGCCGCCGGCAGAGCGCGCCGTGCCCCTCACCGCCATCGACAGCCTCGTCTCGCGCCTGCACTGGCACTGTCACTTCATCCAGAAGCTGGAAAGCGAGCCCGCGCTGGAATGGCGTTCGCAGCACGCCGCGCACGAGGCGCGGCGCAAGCCCACGCCCGCCGACGATCCCGTGCTCGAGGCCTGGGCCACCGGCCGGACGGGCCTGCCGTTTCTTGATGCCTGCATGCGCTCGCTGATCGCGACCGGCTGGTTGAACTTCCGCATGCGGGCGATGGTGCAGGCGGTGGCGAGCTATCATCTCGCGCTCGACTGGCAGGCCTCCGGCACGCGCCTCGCCCGCCTCTTCACCGATTACGAGCCCGGCATCCACTGGCCGCAGGTGCAGATGCAGTCGGGCCAGACCGGCATCAACACGCCGCGCATCTACAACCCCGTGAAGCAGGGGCTCGACCAGGATCCCGACGGCGCCTTCACGCGGCGCTGGGTGCCCGAGCTCGCCCGCGTGCCGCTCGCGCTCCTGCAGGAGCCGTGGCGCATGGACGCCGACGCCCAGCGCCGCGCCGGGTGCATGCTCGGCGTCGACTACCCGCTGCGCATCGTCGATCACGAGGTCGCCGCCCGCGAGGCCCGGGAACGCCTCACCGAGACCCGCAAGACCGCCGGCTACCGCAGCGAGGCGACGCGGGTCTACGTCAGGCACGGCAGCCGCGCGCGGCAGGACCGCGGGGAGCGATCGCCGGCCGCGAAGCCGGCGCCCGCCCGCCGGAAGGCCGACCAGCTGACGTTCGACCTCTAGCACCCGGCTTAGCCACCGCCGCGCCCGCGCTGGAAAACACCGCGCCGTTCTTCCATGTAGACATCCGACGCCAGGGGGCGTGCGATCGCCCGGGAGCGATGATCGCGTCGGGCGGGCCGGGACGATCCCGAGCCGGACAGAAGGGAAACCCGCATGGACCAGACGACGGGCGGCTGCCGATGCGGCAATGTCCGGCTCATGGCGACGGGCCGGCCCTATCGGGTCGGCCTGTGCCATTGCCTCGACTGCCGCAAGCATCACGGGGCGCTGTTCCACGCATCTGCGATCTTTCCGCAGGAGGCCGTGACGATCGAAGGCGAGGCGCGCGAATGGGAGGGCCGGCACTTCTGCCCCCGCTGCGGTTCGCCCGTCTTCGGGCGCAGCGGGGACGAGGTCGAGGTGAACCTCGGATCCCTCGACGCGCCCGACAGATTCATGCCGACCTACGAGCTGTGGACCATCCGCCGCGAAAGCTGGCTGCCGCCCTTCCCTCTCGCCCACCACTACGACCGCGACCGCGACCCGACGAGCCGGTCGGAAGACTAGGCCCGAGCTGACGGATCGGGAGCGGGATCGGTCAACGCAAAGCGTGCCGCCCGCCTGTCCGTCTCACGTCGTCAACGCCGTTATCGTCACCTGGCACTCGTCATGAGTGTCGAGACCGGCCTTCCTGCACTGGGGCTCCGTCAGATTGATGAAAAAGACAGCCGAGCCTTTGCCCCAGGGATGGACGTTGCGGCGGAAGGGCCCCGTGTCATTCAGCAGGACTTCGGCGGGAAAGGATTGTGTGCGGCCTTGCACGTGCTCCGGCTGGATCACGATGTATCGAGGAAGCCCGGCTTGCTTGCGCAGGATGCGCGCACGCAAGGTAATCCGCTGGCTTGTCATCGTCCTTCTCCCGCGGCCCGATACCGGGGATCGAAGATGTTGCGATCCTCGATCTCGGTCAAATGGCGGTTGCGGACCCATCCGCGGCAGGGCAGCCCTGCGTCGCACGCGCGCCGGCGGGCGCGACCCAGTGCTTGACCGTGCGGCGTCTTTGCGGCCAGCCTGCGCCCGCGGGCGGTCAACGGCCCGAGGGAGAGAACGTCCGTGACGAGCAGCAGGAATTCCACGAATTCGCCCGAGGCGGCCCTCGGCCGGGTCAACACGCACTCGAAGCCGTCCGAGCTTCGCATCACCGACATCCGCTTCGCCGACATCGTGGGCGCGCCGTTCACCTCGTCGCTGATGAAGATCTACACGAACCAGGGGATCGTCGGCCTCGGCGAGGTGCGCGACGGCGCCAGCAAGACGTTCGCACTGATGCTCAAGAGCCGTCTCCTGGGCGAGAACCCCTGCGACGTCGACCGGCTGTTCCGCCGCATCAAGCAGTTCGGCGGGCACGGCCGCCAGGGCGGCGGCGTCTCGGCGGTCGAGATCGCCCTGTGGGATCTCGCCGGCAAGGCCTACGGCGTGCCGATCTACCAGATGCTCGGCGGCAAGTTCCGCGACACGGTTCGCCAGTACTCGGACACCGACGCCGACTATCCCAGCGGCACGGAGACGGGCAAGCGCCTCAAGAATCGCATGGACCTCGGCTTCACCTTCCTCAAGATGGACCTCGGCCTCGGCCAGGTGATGCACGAGAAGGGCACCGTGAGCGCGCCGGGCGGCGTGCTGGAGCAGTTCCAGTCGCGGCCCCAGCGCGGGCACCCGAAGTCGCTCGATGAGCGGCGCAAGGCCAACGCCATCTACGACGTGCACAACGTCATGCACCCCTTCACCGGCCTGCACTTCACCGAGAAGGGGCTGGATATGATGGAGCAGTACATCGCCGAGGTGCGCGAGGTGATCGGCGAGGAGATCCCGCTGGCCATCGACCACCTCGGCCACATCTCGCTGCATGACGGCATCCGGCTCGCCCGCCGCATCGAGAAGTACAACGTGGCGTGGCTGGAGGACGTGCTGCCGTGGCAGTACACCGACCAATACGCCCAGCTCGCCCGCGGCACGGCCGTGCCGATCTGCACCGGCGAGGACATCTACCTGAAGGAAGCCTTCATGCCGCTGCTGAAGAGCGGCATCGCCGTCATCCACCCGGACCTGCTGACCAGCGGTGGAATCCTCGAGACGAAGAAGATCGGCGACGCGGCGCAGGACCATGGCGTCGCCATGGCGATCCACATGGCCGAGAGCCCGATCGCGGCGATGGCCGCGGCCCACGTCGCCGTCGCCACCGAGAACTTCCTCGCGCTCGAGCAGCACGCCGTCGACGTCGAGTGGTGGGACGACATCGCCGTCGGCCTGCCGGGCCGCATCGCCCGCAGCGGCTTCATCACGGTTCCCGACAAGCCGGGGCTGGGCATCGACGATCTCAACGACGAGGTTCTGCGGGCCCACCTGCAGCCGGGCGTGAAGGACATTTGGGAGCCCACCGACTCCTGGGACGACGAGTATTCCTGGGACCGGACCTGGAGCTGACCGGCGTGAGCCCGCCGGGCCGCCCGCGCCACGCCCCCGGGCGTGGCGTTTTCATGTGAGACCGCTCTTCCTGATTGCCGGCCGGGCGGATTGCGATACCGTCCGGAGGCCGCCGGGCGGACCACGGGAGGACACGGTGCTGAAACAGTTCGACGCCCGCATTTCGATGCAGATCGCCGTGCCCGACGAGATGCAGTGGGCCATCCACGACGTGCTCAACGGCGAATACGAGTGCGGCTACGACGGCGTGGGACTCGATATCCTCGACGTCGGCGCGAATGTCGGCTCCTTCGCGCTGTGGGCGACGATGCGCTGGCCCGGCAGCCGGGTGACGTCCTACGAGCCGCACCCCGGCACCTTCGAGTTCCTCGAGCGCAACACCGCGAACCGCCGCGACATCGTCACGGTCAACGCCGCGCTGTTCCCCGGCGGCCTGAAGACCGCAACCTTCACGAGCCGCTTCGCCGGAGACGGCGAGAGCACGCTCGCCGCCTATGCCGGCGACACCTTCGTCCAGGGCGCGCAGGTGCAGTCCTACGAGGTCGCTGTGGTGGACCCCGCCTCTCTGCCGTCAGCCGACATCGTCAAGATCGACATCGAGGGCGGCGAGGGCGACGTGCTCGACCACCTCGACCTGTCGCGCACCTCGCTCGTGCTGCTCGAGTACCAGAACCGGAAGAACCGCATCCAGCTGGAGAATCGGCTGCGCGCGGACTTCGATCTGGTCGACACGAAGGAGTATCTCTGGGCGCCGCTCCTCAACCAGGAGTGCTATCGGCCGGACCTCGCAGATGACGTGTATGGCCGGATGTTTGCAGCCCGCAGGGGAATCACCCGGCTGACCCGGCGGCCTCCCTCTCCGACGGCAGGCCAGGCCACGCAGGGTTGAACAGTCCGAGCAGGCGAGCGGGCGGGGCCGGCGCGGCGATGCGCGCGGCCTGCGCAGCCATCTTTTCCTGTGCGCTGCCCGCGCAAATCGCGGTGCGGCGTTTCAGCAGGCGAAATTGTGATTTACGCACCGCAACAACTGCGCCACACTTCCCGACGATGGGACGTGTGGAACGGGTCGTTCCATGCGCCTTGGTCGTGGCATCAACCTGTCCTTGAGGGGAGGAGAGGAATGGATCTCCAGCGTCGTTTCCTGATCATGTCCGCGGCGGCCGCATCGCTCGCCGTTCCGCTCCTGTCGTCCGGCGTGGCGCATGCCGCCGGCGACCCCATCCGCAAGATCATCCTGGCGACGGCGGCGCAGGCCGCGGACCCGCAGGAGTTCCAGGCCGCGCAGCTCATCGCGCAGGAGTGGCGCAAGCTCGGCCTCGACGTCGAGGTGCGCGGCTTCCCGCGCCCGCAGCTCTCCGACCTCGTCTGGTTCAATCGCCAGAAGTGGGACACCACCATGTGGCGCATGGTCGGCCGCCCAGAGCGCTCCGACCCCGACGAGCTCGTCTACAACCTGTTCCACTCGTCGACCGCCGAGAAGGGCTTCAACTTCGTCGGCTACGTCAACAAGGACTATGACTCCATCGCCGAGAGCCAGCGCCGCGAGACGAATGTCGAGAAGCGCAAGGAGATCGTGGGCAAGGCGCAGGCGATGGTCGCCAAGGACGCCCCCTATGTGTTCCTTGTCCACCCGAAGAACACGGTCGGCTACCTGTCCACCGTGTTCAAGCCGGCCACTGTCGTCGACCAGGGCGGCATCGGCGTGCGCAACTTCTGGACCTTCGTGCAGGCCGAACCGGCCGGCGCCGTGAAGGACATCATCGCCAACTCGACCGAGTCGCTGAACTCGATCAATCCTCTCTACATCTCCGGCGCGCCCGACAGCTGGGTCACCGAGCTGATCTGGGACCGCCTGATGCGCATCGGGCCTGACGGCCTGGCCAAGCCCTATGCCGCGAAGGACGTGAAGTGGGTCGATCCCACCACGCTCGAGGTCACGCTGCGTCCGGGCATGATGTGGCATGACGGCAAGCCGGTCACACCCGACGACGTCATCTTCTCGTTCGAGGCGACGATGGGCGACAAGGCGCCCATGTACAAGCCGTTCGCCTCCAACATCGCGAGCATGGAGAAGGTCGGGGCCGACGGCGTGCGCTTCAAGCTCAAGGAGCCGAACGCCTCCTTCCTGATCTCGACCATCGCCAAGATGAACCTGATCCCCAAGCACGTCTGGGAGCCGGTTCTCCAGGGCATGGCGGGCAAGCCGCAGAACGCCGAATCCTACCAGGAGCAGCTGCCGATCGGCTCCGGCCCCTTCAAGGTCGCACGCTACAAGCTGAACGAGGAAATCGTCCTCGAGAAGAACGCCGCTCACTGGCAGGCGCCGAAGTTCGACCGCTGGATCCTGCGCGTCATCCCAAACAACGAGGCGGGCCTCGGCATGCTGCGTCGCGGCGAGCTGAACTTCCTGTCCGACTACCGCGGCGATCCCAAGCTGCTGATCGATCTGGCCGCCCAGCAGAAGGACATCCAGGTCGCCTCGACGGTCGACATGGGCCTGCGCTTCGTCGGCCACAACCTGCGTCGCAAGCCGTTCGACGATCCGGCCTTCCGCCAGGCTCTTTCGGTGGCGGTCAACCGCAACCTGATGGCCCAGGCCGCCTGGAACGGCTTTGCCGTGCCGGCGTCTTCGATGATCTCGCCCGCCCTGCCCTTCTGGCACCAGGGCACGCCTCCCAAGGCTAGCCTCGACGACGCAAAGGCGATCCTGAAGAAGGCCGGCTACGAGGTGGTCGGCAACAAGCTGCACTACCCCAACGGCGTCAAGGAGACGCTCCAGCCCGAGTGACGTGAGTTCGGCGGCCGGTCGCCCGACCGGCCGCCCTCCCGCCTCCCGGGTGGCCGTCTCGGCCATGCCCGGAGCGCTGGTCCGGAGCCCCGCATGCGTTCGGTTGCCATACGCTTCGCCCAGATGCTGCTTGTCCTGTGGGCGGTGGCGACGATCCTGTTCTTCCTCTTCCGGTTGATGCCGGGCGACCCGACTCTTGCCTACATCGACACGACCTTCACGGCGGAACAGCAGGAAGAGCTGATGCGCCAGTTCGGCCTCGACCGGTCGCTGGCCGAGCAGTACCTGCTCTACTTCGCCAATGTGATACAGGGCGAGTTCGGAACCTCGTTCCGCAGCAAGCGCCCCGTCTTCACCATCATCTTCGAGGTGCTGCCGAACACGCTGGCCCTCACCGTGCTTTCGATCACCATTGCCTACATCTTCGGCGTGCTGGTCGGAGCCTGGCTCGCATGGCGGCGCGGGTCGATCGCCGAGGCCGTCGGCATACCCCTGGTGCTCACGCTGCGCGCCGCGCCGGAGTTCTGGCTGGGGATGGTTCTGCTCGCCATCTTCGCGTTCGGCCTCGGCTGGCTGCCGTCGGGCGGCGCGAACTCGGCCGGCATGCAGTTCTCCTCGACCTTCGACCGGCTGACGTCGCCGGATTTCCTGCGCCACCTGATCCTGCCGGCCGCGACGCTTGCACTCTACCTGCAGGGCCTGCCGCTGCTGCTGATGCGCTCCAACATGCTCGACGTGCTCCAGGAGGACTACGTCATGATGGCCCGCATGAAGGGCCTGCCGGAGTGGCGCATCCTGCTGCTGCACGCCGCGCGCAACGCGCTTCTGCCCGTCGTCACCGCCTTCGCGCTCGGCCTCGGCGCGTCCGTGGGCGGCAACGTCGTGGTCGAGACGGTGTTCAGCTGGCCGGGCCTCGGGCGCGTGCTCGTCGATGCGGTCGCGTCCTCCGACTATCCGCTGGCGCAGGGCGCCTTCATGTTCATCGCGCTCATCCTCATCGTCATGAACTTCGTGGCCGACCTGCTCTATACGGTCCTCGACCCGCGGGTGTCGCATGGCTGACGTCGCGACCCGCGATCCGGCCGCCCCGGTTCCAGCCCGCAAGGCCTGGCGGATGCCCAGCCTCATGCGCGCGCTGCGGCTGCCGCAGAACGACCCGCTCGCCATTATCGGCGTGACGATCTACGTGGTCTTCCTGCTCGTTGCCCTCTTCGCAGACGTGCTGGCGTCCGATCCGTTCGAAATCCTCTTCACGGAGGATGGCAACCTCGCCGCCAATCTCCCGCCCAGCCTCGCCTACCCGCTGGGCACGACCAACCTCGGCCGCGACATCTTCTCCCAGCTCGTTATCGGTACGCGCAGCGCCTTCCTGGTCGGCCTGACCGCGGCCGGCGCCGTCGTCGCGCTCGGCACGATCGTCGGCCTCGTCTCCGGATATTTCGGCGGTCTCACCGACCAGATCCTGATGCGGCTGGCCGACATCGCGCTGGGCATTCCCTTCCTGCCCTTCGTCATCGTGCTGGCGGCGTTCCTGGGGCCGCAGACGCAGAACGTCGTGCTGGCGATCACCGTCCTGCTCTGGCCCAACACCGCGCGCGTCATCCGCTCGCAGGTACTGACGCTGCGCGAGCGCGGCTTCGTCGAGGCCGCGCGGGTGGCGGGATCGAGCGACCTGCGCATCATCCGCGTCCACATCGCGCCCAACATCATGCCGCTGTCGCTGCTCTACGGCTCGATCGCCATCGGCTGGGCGATCCTCACCGAGGCGAGCATCAGCTTCCTCGGCTTCGGGCCGTCCGACTCCATCTCGTGGGGCGGCATGTTGCAAGATGCCTATGCCTCGCAGGCGCTGTCGCGCGGCAGCTACTACTGGTTCATCCCGCCCGGGCTCTGCATCGTCCTCGTCGTCGTCGCCGGCTTCTTCATCAGCCGCGGCTACGAGGAGATCCTGTTCCCGAAGCTGAAGGACTAGCGCCATGTCGCTCCTTCGCGTCCGTGGGCTCGCCATCGACTACGCCACCAAGGGCGGCACGCTGCACGCCGTCAGCCGCGGCACGCTCGACGTCGGCGCGGCCGAGGTCGTCGGCCTCGTCGGCGAGTCGGGCTGCGGCAAGACCACGCTGGCGCGCGCGCTCACCGGCATCGTGCCGCGCAACGCCACCTTCATGGGCGGCGAGATCGTCTTCGAGGGGCGCGACGTGCTCAACGGGCCGCCCGATGCCTGGCGCGACCTGCTGTGGCGCAAGATCAGCTTCGTGCCGCAGTCCTCGATGAACGCGCTCGACCCGGTCTACCGCGTCGGCGCGCAGATGACCGAGGTGCTGCGCCTGCGCGGCGGGATGGGACGCGCCGAAGCGGCGACGCGGTCGGAGGAACTCTTCGCCATGGTCGGCCTCGATCCGCGCCGGGCGAGCGAGTACCCGCACCAGTTTTCCGGCGGAATGCGACAGCGCGCCGCCATCGCGATGGCGCTGGCGCTGCATCCGGCCCTCGTGATCGCCGACGAGCCCGTCACCGCGCTGGACGTCATCGTCCAGCGGCAGGTGCTCGACACCCTGCGCGACCTGCAGTCGCGCCTCGGCGTCTCGGTGCTCCTCGTGACGCACGACATCAGCGTGGTCGCCTATGTCTGCGACCGTGTGGTGGTGATGTATGCCGGCGAGGTCATCGAGTCCGGCACCACGCGCGCCGTGCTGGAGGCGCCGCGCCATCCCTACACGATGGGCCTGACCAACGCCTTCCCCGACCTGGAGCGGGCCGGCGGAACACTCGCCCCCATCGCCGGCGCGCCGCCGGACCTGCGCGCGCCGCCGCAGGGCTGCCGCTTCGCGCCGCGTTGCCCGTTCGCGCAGGCGCGCTGCCGCGCCGAGACGCCGCCCCTCACCATCGACGCCGACGGACACGCCAGCGCCTGCTGGCGCTCCGACGAGGCCGCCGCCCTGGCCGAAAACGCGAAGGATCCTTCCACATGGACGCTTATGTCCACGTCAGCGGCCTGAGCAAGACCTTCCCGGTGTCGCGGGACATCGGGCAGGTGCTGCGCGGCGAGCGGCCGGTGGTGCACGCCGTGCGCTCGGTCGACTTCTCCATTGCGCCCGGCGAAACGGTCGGGCTGCTGGGTGAATCCGGCTGCGGCAAGACCACCACGGGTCGCCTGCTCCTCAAGCTCGTGGAGCCCACCGAAGGCTCCATCCGCATCGGCGACAAGGTGCTGGCCGGGCTCTCCGGCGAGAGCCTGCGCGGCTTCCGCCGCGACGCGCAGTTCGTGTTCCAGAACCCGTTCGACGCGCTGAACCCGCGCATCGCCATCGGCCGTTCGCTCGCCGAGCCGCTGATCAACGCCGGCATCCCGAGGGAGGAGCACGCGGAGCGCACGCGCGTGGTGCTCGAGCGCGTGCGCATCCGCGGGACGGAGCTGCTGGAACGCTACCCGCACGAGATGTCGGGCGGTCAGTTGCAGCGCGTGGTGCTGGCCCGCGCGCTGATCCTCGAGCCGCGCTTCATCGTCGCCGACGAGCCCGTCTCGATGCTCGACGTGAGCGTGCGCGCCGGAATCCTCAACCTGATGCGCGAGTTGCAGGACAGCCTCGGTCTCACCGCCATCTATATCTCCCATGACCTCGCGCTGGTGCGCTACGTCGCCCGCCGCACGCTGGTGATGTATCTGGGCTCTCTCGTCGAGGACGGCCCCACCGAGGACGTCATCCACGAGCCGCTCCACCCCTACACGAAGGCGCTCATCGCCGCGGTACCGCTGCCGCGCGTGACGCAGACGCGCGACCCGCTGCCCCTGCGCCCCGGCACGCCCGATGCCCGAAAGGTCGGGAAGGGCTGCCCCTTCGTGAACCGCTGCCCGGCCGCCATGGCCGTGTGCGAGATCGAGCGCCCGCCGCTCGTCGCCGTCGCGGCAGGCCGCCGCGTGGCCTGCCACCTCATGCCGGCTGCGCCGTTGCGCGCGGCCGGTTCGCTTGCGCCCGCCGCATCCTAAGTTCGGAGACGACTGCCATGTCCAGCCTCGACGCACACGCCCGCGAACTCGTGTCCGCGCAGCACCTCATGGACACCTGCGAGAAGCTCTGTGCCCTCGGCGAGAAGGTGGCGGGCAGCCTCGAGGAGGAGAAGGCCTGCGCGGTGTTCACCGACGCCCTGACGCGCTACGGCGTGAAGCATGAGGTGCACCGGTTCCAGTCCTACATCTCGGCGCCCGTCTCCGCCGCGCTGACGCTGGCGACCGCGGGCGGGCCGCTGGACATCGAGGCCGTCGGCGTCGCCTTCGGCACGTCCACGCCAGCGGCCGGCGTCACCGCGGCGCTGGTCGACGTGGGCGACGGCGGCGAGGGGGACTATGTGGGCAAGGACGTCCGCGGGAAGATCGCGCTGGTCGGCAAGCTCCCGTCCCCGCACAACGCGCTCAACGCCGCGAAGGCCGGCGCCATCGGCATGGTGTCGATGTCGGCCGGCAAGCAGCGCCACAAGATGATCATCACTCCCGTGTGGGGCACGCCGGAGTTCGACCAGACCGCCTCCATCCCGCCGCTGCACGTCGTCTCCATCAGCGGCGTTGACGGGGCACGAATCCGCGAGGCGTTGGCCAAGGGTCCGGTCGAGGCCACGCTGAAGACCGAGGTGGACACGCGCTGGCGCGAGGTTCGCCTGCCGGTGGCCGAGATCAAGGGCCGCGAGCCCGAGTTCCTGCTCGTCGGCGCGCACTACTGCTCGTGGTTCGACGGCTCGACCGACAACGTCACCGGCGGCGCCTGCATCCTCGAACTCGCCCGCGTGCTCAAGCAGTTCGAGGGCAAGCTGCGCTACGGCCTGAAGATCGCGTGGTGGCCCGGCCATTCGCACGGCCGCTATTCCGGCTCGACGTGGTTCGCCGACACCTTCCACGACGACCTGCGGCGCAACGCCATCGTCTATTTCAACATCGACTCGCCGGGCGTTCGCGGCGCCACCGTCTACGTCCCGCGCCACCAGATGGCCGAGGTCGGCGACTTCAACGAGGCGATGACGAAGGAGATCACCGGCTGGTCGACGATGACGAGCAGCAAGGCGCAGCTGGCCATCGGCAAGCGCGGAGACAAGTATGTCAGCGCGACGCGCCCCTCGCGCGCGGCCGACCAGTCCTTCTGGGGCATCGGCCTCAGCTCCATGTCGGTCTACAGCATGCTCACACCCGACCATCCCGACCGCGACCCCAACGTCGGCGGCTCGGGCGGCGCCTGGTGGTGGCACTCGGAGCACGAGACGATCGACAAGATCGACCCGGCGATCCTCGTGCAGGACACGCAGCTCTACGCCTCCATCCTGCTGCGGATGGCGACCGCAGACGTGCTGCCGTTCCGCATCAGCGCCATCGCGCAGGACTACGCGGACTCGCTGCGCGAATACCGCGAGGGAGCCGGCGCGAACTTCGAATTTGGCCCGGCGGACGCTGCCGTCTCCGCGTTCCGGCACAAGGCGGAGCAGTTCGAGGCACGCATGGGCGGGGAAACCGACGAGGCGCTGACCGCCGCCGCCAACCGCCTCATGCTCCGCGTCACCCGGCTGCTGAACCCGGTCCTGTACCAGGACCTGCCGGGGCACCTGCACGACCCAGCGCTCGGCTCGCGCTCGCTGCCAAGCCTCAAGGCGGCCCTGACGCTGGGCAAGCTCGATCCCGCCTCGGACGCCTGCCGCTTCGCCGCCGCGGGCCTGACGCGCCGGGTCAATGCCGTCAGGAACCAGCTCGCCGAGGCGAGCGAGCTGATCGAGGACTTCCTCGCCAGGGCCTCGTCGCTGAAGAAGGCGGGCTGAGGCCAGCCCGCTCCGTCATCCCCGGTCCGGCCGCGCGTGGTCCGGGGAGGCGAGGAGCCGTCTTCGGCCCTCCGCCTTCCCAGACACGGGGATGCCGGCGAGGCGCGATCAGCGCAGCGCGAGCAGCACCTTTCCGGCGTCGCCCTGCTCGGCAGCCTCGTGCGCCTCCACGATCCGCTCCAGCGGAAACACCGCGCCGATCCGGTGGCGCAGGCTGCCGCTTTCGAGAGCTGCGGTAATGTCGGCGATGGCGGCGGCACGGGCCTCGTCGGGCAGGCAGTAGCCCTGCACGATGCGGAAGTTAAGGCCCTTCGGGGCAATCGCATAGTAGGGAAAGTTGAATTCTCGCACGCGCGTCGACGAGTAGGACGCGATGGTGGCATTGAGGCCGGCGACGGCGATGTCGAGGGCAAGGTTCTCGCCGAGATCCACCTCAATGATCCGGTCCACCCCGCGCCCGCCATTCGCCGCAAGGATGGAAGCGGCGGCGTCCGGCCCGCGATAGTCGAGCGCCGCGTGCGCGCCGAGTTCCAGCGCCAGCGCCCGCTTTTCGGGCGTCGAGCCGGTGGCGATGACATGGGCGCCCGCCTGCCGCGCGAACTGGACCGCATAGGCGCCGACGGCCCCCGCGCCGCCCTGCACGAGCACGGACCGCCCGGCCACCGGGCCGTCCGCGAAGACCGCGCGATGCGCGGTGCAGGCGGGGACGCCGAGGCAGGCCCCGACGTCGAAGCACGCGGCGTCAGGGAGAGGAACCGCGTTGGCGGCGGGCACGACGCAGTGGTCGGCCGCCGTTCCCTGCCCCTCGGTCTCGGCGTTCCAGAGCCAGACGCGCTGACCGACGCGCAGCGTCGCAACGCCGTCGCCGAGCGCCGCGACCACGCCGGCCCCGTCGGCGTGGAGCACCATGCGCGGGCTGCGCGGCTTGTAGCTGGCCCAGCCGGCGCGGCGCTTGGTGTCGGACGGGTTGATGCCGGAGCGGTGGATCGCGACGAGCACCTCGCCCGGTCCGGGCGTCGGGCGGGAACGGGTCTCGATCCGGATCACGTCGCGGGCAGGACCGGTGTCCTCATAGAAGGCGAACCGGGAGCGGTGCTGCGCGTCGTCCATGGGAGTCCTCTCGTCGACCCGACCGGGGGTGTCCGGTGGTGTTATTGTGTGAAACGGGATTTCGGGCTACGCAACGGCCCGGTTCGAACGCGTCACGTCGAACGGTCCGACCAGTCGGGGGCCGGAGCCCCCGATCCCGCCCTCGATGCGAAGCCATGCCATACACCATCTCAGCTGTGGACCGAGCGTTGAACCTTCTGGAGGCGGTGGCCGAGCATCCCGGCCTCAACGTCACCGAGCTCGCCAACGTCACCGGCAACACCAAGAGCCTCGTGTTCCGGCTGATGTTCACGCTGGAGCAGCGCGGCTACGTCATCAAGGAGCCGGCCTCGCGCACCTACACGCTGGGCTACAGGCCTCTGTTTCTTGCAGCCAGCGCGCAGGACAACGTCGCGCTGATCAAGGCCGCTGGGCCGTTCCTCGACGACCTCGCGCGGCGCAGCGGCCAGCAGGTCAACCTGCTGGTGCGTGACGGGCTCCACAGCGTCTGCGTCGCGCTGCGCACCGCGCGCGACTCCGGGCGGCTTTATGCCCAGGTCGGGCGGCGCGGGCCACTGCATGCGGGGGGCGGTCCGAAGATCCTGCTGGCCTTCGCGCCCGACGAGATTCGCGAGCAGGTTCTCGCCGGACCCCTGCAGTCCTTCACCACGACGACGACCACGGATCGTGCCGCACTGGAGCGACGCCTCGCCGTCATCCGCGACACGGGCAGGAACGAAAGCCGCGGCGATCTCGACGCCAACGCGTTCTCCTTCGCCAGCGCCATCCACGATCGCAGCGGCGAGGTAGTGGCCGCGGTCAGCGTTGCGGGAACACTCGACCGGCTGGAGCCGGGTGACGATCGCAAGCTCCCGGCACTCGTGGACGAGGCCGCCGAGCGGATTTCGGAGGCGATGGGCTTCCGCCAACGTTTCGCCGGCGCGGTCTGATCCGGACGGCTCGGCGACCGTCACCCCTTCCCCCGCCTTCAAAGCGCAACCTACGGCCCCACGGTCGCCGCCCTCCGTTGCGCCGGAGGGATGGCTCGGCGGGCCCTTGGCGCTTGCCTGCGATCGGCAGGATGCTATCGTCGCCCTGTGAAATCCTGTTTCACTTGGCGAAAACGCCGAACCGACCAAGCAGCCTGAGCGGGAGGGGCGACCATGGCTCAATCTGACATTCTTGCCGAGGTGTCCCTCGACGTCGCATGGCCGCTGGTGGAGAAGTTCTCCACTTTCCCGCGCTGGAAGCCGGAGGACGTCAACGCCAGCGCCGGCATGATCGTCGCCGCGCTCGAGGCGGCAGGCGTGCCGGTGACGGTTCACGAGGCTGAGGTCTATCTCTCGGTTCCCTTCGACGCGCGGGTGAAGGCTGGCGGGCGCACCATCCGCGCCAAGCCCCCCGCATACGCCATCGACTGCCGCCAGGGCGTCTCCGCCCCCATCGTCCACGTTCCCGCGACCTATTCCCGCTCGATCGGCTCGCTGTTCGCCAAGAACCAGGATCCGGCGCTCTCCGACGAGAGCCGCCTGCGCGGCAAGATCGTGATCTCCGAGGGCTTCGCGTTTCCGCAGAAGATCCGTGAGTTCGAGGAGAAGGGCGCCATCGGCGTCATCGCCATGAACCCGGGCACCGACATCCACTGGGGCATCTGCACCTCGATCTGGGGAACGCCCGACCTCGACGACCTGCCCCGCAAGCCGAAGATCCCGGTCGTCGCCGTCAACAACGCCGACGGCAAGGCGCTGATCGCGATGGCCGAGGCCGGCGAGACCGTGACGATCGAGACCGAGATGGAAGAGGGCTGGTACGTCCAGAAGCTCCCGGTCGTCGAGATCAAGGGCACGGTCGAGCCCGACAAGTTCGTGCTGCTGCACGGCCATTACGACAGCTGGGACGTCGGCGTCGGCGACAACGCCACGGGCGACGCGACCATGGTCGAGATCGCCCGGGTGCTGTGGAAGAACCGCGGGAAGCTGCGCCGCTCCGTCCGCATCGCCTGGTGGCCCGGCCATTCCACCGGCCGCTACGCCGGCTCCACCTGGTACGCCGACCGTTTCGCCATCGACCTCGACGAGAACTGCGTGGCGCAGGTGAACTGCGACAGCCCCGGCTGCCGCTGGGCCACGCTGTTCAAGGACGTCTCCTGGATGCCGGAGACGGAGGCCTACGTGCAGGGCGTCATCAAGGACGTCTGCGGGCTCGACAGCCACGGCGAGCGCCCGCACCGCGCAGGCGACTATTCGTTCAACAACATCGGCATCTCGAGCTTCTTCATGCTGAGCTCGACCATGCCTGACGATCTGCGCGCGGCGAAGGGCTACTACGCCGTCGGCGGCTGCGGCGGCAACATCGCCTGGCACACCGAGAACGACACGATGGAGATCGCGGACAGGGACATTCTGCTGCGCGACATCAAGGTCTATCTCGGCTCGATCCTGGGCGTTGCCAATGCCGAGGTTCTGCCCTTCGACTGGCGGGCCACGACGAAGGAATTCGGCGAGACGCTTGGACGCTACGCAAAGGCGGCAGGCGACACGTTCGATTTCTCCACGGCGCGCGAGGCGCTGGCCGCGCTCGAGGCCTCGCTGGGGCGCTTCTACGGCCGGGTCGCCTCCGGCGACGTCACGCCGGCCGCGGCCAACGCGGCGATCATGGGTCTGGCGCGCATCCTCGTGCCGATCAACTTCACGGTCGCGCCGCGCTTCCGGCACGATCCGGCGACGCCGGTGAAGCCGCTGCCGACGCTCGCCGTCGCCGAGGACATCGCCGAGATGGCGCTGCCGGGGCAGGGCTTCGCGAAGGTGCAGCTCGGGCGCGGCGCCAACCGTTTCGTCGCCGCCCTGCGCGCCGCGCAGCGGCTCGTAGACGCCGCCTGACGGACGGCCGCAGCCGCCCGCTCGTCCCTGTCACGCTGTCGAGGACACCGGCATGTCGAGTGCCCAGATCCGCCCTGCCGAAGCCGCCGCGCCAGGCCCCTCCGAAACGGCGGTCCGCTGCGATCCCGTCACGCTGGAAATCGTGCGCGGCGCCATCCGGGCGGCACAGGCGGAGATGGAGGCGCTGATCGAGCGCACCGCGATCAGCGCGTTCATCCGCGAGAAGAAGGACTTCTACACAGCCCTCTTCGACGCGGACGGCGTCATGGCGGTGGGCTCCAACGTGCCGGTCTTCGCCGACATGACGAGCCCGGTCTTCGCGCTCTTCCCGAAGGAGACGATGAAGCCGGGCGACCTCTACTGGTACAACGACTGCTACGGCTCGCGCGGCGCCGTCTCCCACTCCAACGACCAGGTCCTGATCGCCCCCGTCTTTCACGAGGGGCGGCGCTGCGCCTTCGTGATGGGCTGGGCGCACTTCGCCGACATCGGCGGCATCCGGCCCGGCTCGATCAGCCCCGACGCGACCGACATCTACCAGGAAGGCATCATCATCCCGCCGACGAAGCTCGTCGACGCGGGGGTCACCAACGAGGCCACGCTGGCGATCTTCCACCGCAACTCGCGTTTCCCTGACCAGAGCCGCGGCGACCTGCGCGCCCTCGTCGGCAGCGTGGAACTGGGCGTGAAGCGCATCGGCGAGATCGTCGCCCGCTTCGGCGCCGACGTCATCGACGACGCGCTGGCGCAATTGCTGGAGCGCACGCGCAAGCTGGTGCGCTCCAAGCTCGCTGAAACCTTCCCCTACGGCACGCACAGCTTCACCGACGCCATCGACGGCGACGGCCACGGCAGCGGGCCGGTGAAGATCCGCTTCGCGCTGACCCGCGAGAAGGCTGCGGACGGCGAGGACCGCTTCATCCTCGATGCCACCGCCACCGACGACCAGACGGTCGGGCCGGTCAACTTCCTGATGAACCCCGGCGTGCCGGGCATGGCGCTCGGCCTCTACTACCTCGGCGGCGATCCGGGACAGGTCTGCAATGCCGGCGGGCCGCAGGCGCTCGACGAGGTGCGGCTGCGCGAGGGCTCGCTGCTTTGGCCGCGCTTTCCCGCCTCGCTGGGCATGCGCGGCCTGACCATGATGCGCGTGCTGGCGACGCTGAACGGCCTCGTCAACGCCGCCAACGGCGGCGCGCCGGCCTCCCACTCGGCCTACGTCATCTCGATCATGCGCGGTACCTACCGCACGGAGGCCGGGACGCTCGACCGCTTCCTGCTCGCCGACGGGCTCGGCGTTGGCTACGGCGCGCGCCCGAAGGCGGACGGGATCGATGCCGTCTACTTCGTGGCGCAGGAGAACTACCCCGTCGAATTCCTCGAGGTGGGCTATCCGGTGCGCCTGCGCGCCTACGGCGTCGTCGAGGACAGCGGCGGCGCGGGCCGCCAGCGCGGCGGCTGCGGCGTCGTGCGCGAGTACGAGATCCTGGCGGAAGAGGCCGTGATGGCCATCCGCATCGACTGCGTGAAGAACCCGCCCTGGGGCATCTCCGGCGGCATGTCCGGCGGGCCCGGACGGGCCGTGGTCAATCCCGGCACGCCGCGCGAGCGCGTGCTGGCGCCGCTGTCGGACGGCAATCAGCTCCGGCGCGGCGACATCCTGCGCATCGAGACGGGCGGCGGCGGCGGCTACGGCCACCCGCATGACCGCGACCCCGACGCCGTGCTGCAGGACGTCCTCGGCGGCTTCGTCAGCCGCGCGGCCGCCGAGCGACTCTACGGCGTCGCGGTCGACGGCTTCGCGGTGGATGAGGCGCGCACCGCCGCGCTGCGCGCGAATCGCTATCCCGCCAAGGCCTTCCACCGCAACGAGTACGTCGATGCCCTCGCCTGACGCCCGCTTCGTCGTCGCCGTCGACATCGGCGGAACCTTCACGGACATCGCCCTGCTCGATGCCGCCAGCGGCCAGGTCTGGCGTGCCAAGACGCCGAGCGTGCCCGAGGATCCCTCGCGTGCCTTCATGACCGGCGTGGATCTTGCGCTGGCGCAGGCGGATGCACGCCACGCCGGCGTCGAGCGGGTGTTGCACGGCACCACCGTCGCCACCAACATGATCCTCGAAGGCAAGGGCGCGCTCACCGCCCTCGTGACCACCCGCGGCTTCCGGCACGTGCTGGAGATCGGCCGGCAGGACATTCCCCGCAAGGCGAACCTCTACGCCTGGATCAAGCCCGACCGGCCGGTCCCCGCCTCGCGCGTGCTGGAGGTGGCCGAGCGGGTCGGCCCCGGCGGCGTGGTGCTGGAGGCGCTCGACGAAGCCTCGGTCGCCGCGGCGGCCGAGCACATCCGTCACCTCGGCGTCAGCGCCGTCGCCGTCTGCCTGCTGCATTCCTTCGCCAACCCCGAGCACGAATTGCGCGTCGCCGCGCTGCTGCGCGAGGCGCTGCCCGGCATGGCTGTGACCGCCTCAGTCGACATCCTGCCCGTGGTGCGCGAGTACGAGCGATCGCTGGCCACGGTTCTCAACGCGGCGGTGATGCCCGGCGTGTCCACCTACGTGACCCGCCTCGAGGAGCGCCTGAAGGCGTCCGGCATCGAGGCGCCGCTGCTGCTCATGCAATCCAACGGCGGCGTCGCCGGCTCGCGCACGATCCGCAGGGCCCCGGCGCTGACGGCGCTCTCGGGCCCGGCGGCCGGCGTCGTCGGCGCCCGTGACGTTGCGGCGGCTTGCGGCATCCGTGACCTGATCACCGTCGACATCGGCGGGACGAGCGCCGACATCTGTCTCATCAAGAACGGCGAAGTCGGCCTCACCCAGCGCGGGCAGGTCGGCGAGTGGCCGCTGCCGCTGCCGATGCTCGACATGGTGACCATCGGCGCAGGCGGCGGCTCCATCGCCCGCATCGTCGACGGGGCGCTGCTGGTCGGCCCGATGAGCGCTGGAGCCCGGCCCGGCCCCGCCTGCTACGGCCATGGCGGGCAGGAGCCCACCGTTACGGACGCGCATGTCGCGCTCGGCACCCTCCCCGACCGGCTGCTCGGCGGGCGCATGGCGCTCGACGTCGATGCAGCGCGCCGCGTGATCCGCGACAGGGTCGCGGGACCGCTCGGCATGACCGTGGAGGATGCCGCGCGCGGCATTCTCGCCATCGTCGACAGCAACATGATGGGGGCGCTGCGCGTCGTCTCCGTGGAGCGCGGGCACGATCCGCGCGACTTCACGCTGGTGCCCTTCGGCGGCGCCGGGCCGCTGCACGGCTGCTCGCTCGCCGAACTGCTCGGCGCGCCGCGAGTCATGATCCCGCCGGCCCCCGGCGTGCTCTGCGCCGACGGGCTGCTGGCCGCCGACCTCAAGGCCGAGTTCAGCCGCACGCTGCCCAAGGCCGGCCCGGTGGACGTCGCCGCCATCGAGGCGATCTTCGCCGACCTGCGGGTCCAGGCGCAGGCCTGGTTCGAGGCGGAAGAGGTTGCTCCGGCCGCACGCTCGACGACCCTCGTCACCATGATGCGGTACAAGGGCCAGGGCGGCGAGCTCGCCGTGCCGTGGGCGCTCGACCGTGCCGCCGCGGAAGCCGCATTCGGAGCGGCCCATGCGGAGCTCTACGGCTTCACGCTGGAGGCTCCCATCGAGGTCGTGACCTTGCGCGTCGAGGCGACGGGGCGGATGCCCTCCCCCGGCCGTGCCATGCTGCCGGGCGGAACGGGCGCGCGCCCGGCCGGCCATCGCAGCGTCGTGATCGGCGCGGCCAGCGCCGACGTGCCGGTCTACGACCGCGCGACGCTGGGGGCGGGGGACCGTTTCGACGGTCCCGCCATCGTCATGCAGCTCGACGCGACGACCTTCGTCGCGCCCGGCTGGGCCGGCGAGGTCCACGCGACCGGGGCCATCATCCTCGCCCGCAAGAGCTGATCCTCGATCGGCGCCGTCATCGAACCGGAGGAAGCCATGAGCGCGAGCGCGTCACCGGGGGCGAGCCCGGAAGGCCTGGAACGGGTGTTCGCCCACATCGCGGCGAACCAGGACAGCTTCATCGCGCGCGTGATGGACTATGTCCGCCACCCCTCGATCAGCGCCCACAACATCGGCATCCGCGAGGTCGCGGCGATGCTGGTGGACATGCTGAGAGGACTAGGCTTCGAGGCGGAGGCGATGCCGACGGCGAACCACCCGATGGTGCTGGCGCGCTGGGAGAAGAAGCCCGGCGCCCCCACGGTGCTCCTGTACGGCCACTACGACGTCCAGCCGCCGGACCCGCTGGATCTGTGGGTGAGCCCGCCCTTCGAACCGACGATCCGCGACGGCCGCATCTGGGCGCGCGGCATCGGCGACAACAAGGGCCAGCATTTCGCGCAGATCCTCGCGCTGGAATCGCACCTGAAGGTGCATGGCGACCTGCCCTGCAACGTCATTTTCCTGCTCGAGGGCGAGGAGGAGATCGGTAGCCCGCACATCGCCGCCTTCGTCGAACAGCACCGCGACAGGCTGAAGGCCGATCTCGTGGTCACGGCCGACGGGCCGCTGCATGAGTCAGGCACGCCGACCGTCACCTTCGGCGTGCGCGGCGTGGCGTCCTTCGAACTCCGGGCGAAGGGAGCGAAACGCGACCTGCACTCGGGCAATTTCGGCGGCGTGTCTCCGAACCCGATCTGGACGCTCGTCCACCTGCTCGGGACGATGAAGAACGCATCCGGCGAGATCACGATCGAAGGCTTCCATGACCGGATCGTACCGCCTTCGGACCTCGCCCGTGCCGCGGCGGCGGCGCTGCCGATGGACAAGACGACGGTCATGGCCGACCTCGCACTCCAGCGCCTGGACGCGCCGGCCGGCCGGCCGGTCGCCGACCGGCTGATGTTCCACCCGACGCTGACCATCAACGGCCTGCACGGCGGCTATGGCGGCCCGGGGTCGAAGACTGTGCTGCCCTGCGAGGCCTTCGCGAAGTGCGACATCCGCCTCGTCGAGGCGATGACGCCGGCCGACGTGTTCGAGAAGGTGGCGGCGCATGTGCGCAAGCACGCGCCGGAGGTGGAGTTCGTGCCCCTCAACGGCATGCTGCCCTCCACGACGCCGATGGATTCGCCCTTCGCCGAGCCGATCCGGCAGGCCATCGTCGACGCGCAGGGCGTCGAGCCGCTGCTCTATCCGAGCGCCGGCGGCAGCTTGCCGGACTACGTGTTCACGAAGATCCTCGGCACGCACGCCTTCGTGGTGCCCTACGCGAACGCCGACGAGGCCAACCACGCGCCCAACGAGAACCTGAAGCTGGAGTGCTTCATCAACGGCATCCGCACCGGCGCGGCGCTGCTGAGCCGGCTCGGCCGTCTGCGCTGAAGACGGTTCGGCTCACTCCTTGAGCGACAGGATGTAGGCGATCACGTCGTCCTGCTCGGCCGGTGTCAGGATGATGTTGGGCATCGCGGGATGCGACGTCCGCAGGTAGACGGTGAGAGCCGTTGCCGTAGTCGACGGCATTCGCGCGATGGCGGAGAATGCCGGGGCACGGCCCGGAAGCAGCCCGGAGGCGTGGCACTCGGCGCACTGGCTGTCGGCGATCCGCTTGCCGATCACGGGATTGCCCACGTCCTGCGCGAGCGCGGGCGTCGCCAGCATCGCGGCGAGCGCGGCGGCCATCGGAATTCTCCAAGACATTCGCATACTCCCGCTGAAGGACGTCGCTTGACAGGAACCGCTCACGCCGACGGCGCGAGCTTGACCGTGACGACCATGCAGGGGGCCTGCGCGACGTGGCGGGACACGCTGCCCAGGAGCAGGCCCTCGACGCCGCCGAGGCCGCGCGTACCGACCACGAGAACGTCCGGGGCCTCGGCGATGACGTAGTCGACCAGCTTCGCCCCCGGGCTTCCGGAGAGCAGCCGTCGCGACACATGAGCAACGCCGGCCCGCTTCGCCGTCGCATCGGCCGCCTCCAGGACGCCCTCGCCCACCACCGTGTTCATGGCGGCAGAGGCGTCACGATCCGTGCGGATCGCATCCTCCGAAATCTCGCCGGGCACGCGCCCGCGTCCGAGCGCGACGTCGCGCAGGCGCGCGGCGATCTCGGGACCGAACTCCGCAAGCGCGAACCTGAACTCGTCGCCCCGCAGGGGTTCGTCGGTCACGGCATGGCACACGACGAGCTCGGCCCCGTGCCGGGCCGCCATGTCGCAGGCCACGCCGAGGGCGGCGTTGGCGAAATCGGACCCGTCGACGGCAACGGCAATCGTCTTCATGGCGACCTCCCTGTTTCGATCAGCAAGACACGGCGCCGCGCGCGGGGCATTGACCGACCGCAACGGGCGCCGGCGCGCTCAGTCTCCCCGGGTGCGGCCCGCCGCCTCGGCCAGCAGCACGAGGACCTCGCTGTCGTCCGTCTGCCCGAAGTCCTCGTAGAAGGCCCCGACGCCGGCGAAGCGTCGCGGCCGTTCGAGGCACACCACCGCATCCGCCTCGGACCGCAACCGCTCCACAGTCTCCGGCGGGCCGACAGGGGCCGCAAGGATTACGCGGGCGGCTCCCATCCGGCGCAGGGCGCGCAGTGCAACCACGGCGGTGGCGCCGGTGGCGAGGCCGTCGTCCACGACGATCGCCGTACGCCCCTTCGGCGAGGGACGCTCCGGTCGCAGCCCGTACAGCCCGCGCCGGGCGTCGATGACCCGAAGCTGCGCCGCAACGGCCTCGTCCCGCACGTGCTGCAGAACACCGAAGGCCGCCACGATGTCGTCGTTCCAGAAGACCTCGGGCCTGTCTCCGTCAACGACTGCGCCCATGGCGAGTTCCGGCTGTCCCGGCACGCCGATCTTGCGGACGAGAATGATGTCGAGCGGGGCGTCCAGCGCGGCGGCCACCTCGGCTGCCACGGGAACGCCTCCCCGCGGCAACCCGTAGACGATCGGGCGTTCCGGCGCGAACCCCGCGAGAGCGGCGGCGAGCCTGCGCCCGGCGTCCCGTCGATCAATGAAGATGGCGCTCATGGGATCTGTCGCCCTGGGTCCGCATCTCCCCTCGCAGGCGCTCCGCGTCGGCGCGTGTGGCCAGTTGCGTGCCCGGTCTAAGGCACGCCGCGGTGCCGACGGCGACCGCCATCGCCAGCGACGACGTTGCGTCGCCGCCGCGCGCCAGCGCGTGGAGAAATCCGGCGAGGAAGCTGTCGCCGGCCCCCACCGTGCTCACCACCGCGGCGGGCGGCGTCGCGACGCGGTGCAGCCCTCCCGCATCCGCCAGCAGCGCGCCGTCCGGGCCGAGGCTGACCAGAATCCGCGCGACCTGCGTGGTCCGCAGGATCGACAGCGCCGCCTCCTCCACCGCCGCGTCCGAGGCCAGTGGCCGGGCGGCCAGATGGGCCAGTTCGCTGCGGCTGACCTTCACGATATCGACCGGACCGGAGGCAAGGACTGCCTGCAGCGGCGCACCCGCGCAATCGACGGCGAGGCCGACACCGCGCGTCCGCGCAAGGTCCGCCACCCTTGCGTAATGGTCGATGGGCGCTCCCGGCGGCAGGCTGCCGCTGACGACGAACCAGTCGGTTGCGACCTGCGCGAGGGCCGCAAGCCCCGCCTCGCACGCGGCCTGCGTCGCCAGCGGTCCGTCAGGAACCACGCGGTACTCGTGGCCCGTCGCCCGCTCGCGCAGGATCTGGCAGATGCGGGTATCGCCCCCCACGGGCACCGTCAGCGAGGGAACGCCGGAGCGCGCCAGAAGCGCCTCGAACAGCGCCCGTGTCGCCCCGCCCGCCCAGTGCACCGCGACGACCGCGGATCCCAGCTCGTGCAGCATGCGCGCCACGTTGATCCCGCCGCCGCCGGGATCGTGCCTTACGCCGGTGGACCGCATTTTCTCCGTCGGGAAGAGCCGCTCGACCTCGCCCCAGACGTCGATGGTGGGATTGGGCGTGTAGGTCGCGAAGACGGTCATCGGCAGGTCCGGTCGGCATGGGCGGCGCGGGCAGCATGCCGGCAGAGTGCCAGCCGCGCCTTGATCCAGCGCACTGGCCTCGCCGCCACGGCCGGGCAACACTCTCACGCCCACGAAACAGGCAAACCTTAACCCGAGTTCATTTGAAACGGACAGCGCGGGAGACGATGCTGCGGTAAAGCGCAGCCGATGCCGGAGACCCGTCCATGCTGTCCAAGCCGATTCTCCTGCGCCTGCACCGCTGGATCACCTTCGTCTTCGCCCTGCCTCTCTTCGTGGTCATCGCGACCGGGCTGATCCTGTCCTTCGAGCCGATGACCGAGAGCCGCAAGCCGGCCACCGCGCCGACCGAGGCGCGGCTGCTTGAACTGATCAGAACGCACGATCCCCAGGGCGCCGCCGTGTCGCTGACGATCCGCGGCCGAGACGACACGCTGGTGCTCGGCGCGCCGGGCCGGTTGATGGAGATCGATCTCGCCAGCGGCGCGGTGCGGGCCGGAGAGCCCTCGACGCTGGCCGCGCTCTACCGCTGGGCGAGGCCCGTGCACGAGCGCCTGATCCTCGACATGGGATGGGTCGTCATCGCTTCCACGGTCGCCCTGCTGGTGCTCGCGGTCCTCGGCGTCCTGATGGGCTGGCCGAGGCTGCGCAACACGCTCGGCGGCTGGCACACGGTGAGCGCCTGGTCACTGCTGCCGCTGGTGATCCTGAGCCCGCTCACGGGGCTGATGATCGTCATGGGCCTCGGCAACAGCCCGCCCCTGCAAGGCGGCGGCGGGAGCCGGGTGCCCCTCGTCGAGGCCGTGGCGATGGTCGCTCGCCAGCACGACGTCGCCGACCTTTCCTCGATCCGCTCCCGAGGTGGCCGCGTCATGGCGCGTGTCGTCATCGACGAGCGTCCTGTCGCCTACGCGATGACCCGCGCCGGTCTGCAGCCCCTGGCCGCTAACTGGCCGCGCTCCCTGCATGAGGGCAACTGGCATCTGACCTGGGGACCGCTGGCGAACGCCGTCGTGTCGGTTCTCTTCCTCGCCCTGCTCGGGACGGGTCTCACCATCTGGTTGCGCCGGACATTGCGACTCCGCGCAGTTCGCCGGACCAAGCTCGCGGCGACCGCGCGCGCGTGACGGGCGATCGGCGCGCGGAACCCGCGCGGCACCCGGCCGCCCGCGCAGGCGGGCATACCGTCAGTTGGGCGGAAGGCCCCACTCGCGTCTTGCGACTTTCACCAGACGCCTCACCGTAGGGCACTTCATGAGCAGCGGATGGGAGTCCGCCGCGAGTTGGACGCCCGCCTTGCTGTCGGACGGATAGTGAACGCCCAGCACCTCGCGATTGCGTGCCACCCGCTCCGCCATACGATCGAGCGGCGAATGGGCCGCTGATGGCATCACGGCCGACAAAGTCAGGGCGACGAGCTTGGATTCAGTGGCATGTCCGCTCGGAAACGCCGCATGGGCGGGCGGATCGATCGGCGGCATCAAGGAGGGGCAGATCTGCGACGGCCGCGGCCGCTTGTGCAGGTGCTTGTGATGCATCGCCTGGAATGCGCCAATGCGCATCGCCGCCCAGGCGAGCCGGAACGTTGCCGGGTGCGACGACTGCGTGAAGGACAGCACGCCCCGGAAGAAATCCATGAAAGTCCCGCTCTGCGACAGCGCCTCGGCGATCACCGGCGGCCGATACTCGATCAGCTTGATCAGTTCGTTGATTTCCTTGACCGTATCTGCGGCATTGAGCACACCCGAGAGGTCGATAGCGGCCCAGCCTTTGCCCTTGTCCCGCGCGCGCACGAACTCGCCGAGGATCACGGTGGACAGGTGCTCGGGCGACCATGCGCTCTCGGGGAACGCCGTCACCTCCGCCGCCACCGTCTCCTTCGGCCAAGACGCGTCCAACGGCGGCCACGGATTGCCGCGGAACCAGTCCTCGCCGGCCAGCGGCTCTACCGCCGGAGACGTTCCCACGGGCCGCACGATGCTGACCTCGGCCGCCGGACCGCCGCCGCCGCCGAGGCCGGACAGTCCGGAAAGGCCGGACAACCCCGAGAGCCCGGAGAGGCCCGAGAGGCCAGACAGTCCCGACAAGCCCGAAGCCGGGCCGATTTTCCCCGCCATGATCCGCTCCCGCATTAGCCCCTTTGTGCGAAGGCGGCGAGTGTTCCATCATGGCCTTGTCCAGGCAAGGCTGCAGCGCAACCGGGAGTGACGGCATGGCGAGCGGTGACTCGGTACGCGCCTACGTGCTGGTGAAGACGGATGCCGATCTCACGGCGATCTACGAAAGCGGCGACTACGCCCGCGTCGGTGATGCGCTCTCCCGTCGCCTGAGGCCTCGCATGGCCTCAGCCATCCGGATTGCCGGCCTTCCATCGCTCGCCGGCCTTCTGCCCCCCAGCGCCGACGCCCGGGAAAAGGACGGACTTGCGCCGCCCGGCTTCTGGGATCCGCCGGAGATGTCGCGCGAAGACGCGGCGGCGTTGGCGGAGTCGTTGCGGAACGCCTGGGAGCGCAGGCGCGCCGTGTTGGACACCCTGGTGATCGGAATCGAGGCGGACGAAAGCACGGTCGTCGAACTCGCCGAGGAAGCGGCATCAGACGGCGGCGCCCTGACGGCAGCCGGCATCGACTTGCAGGCCTTCGCCGCCCGCCGGCCCGCTTCTGCCGTCTCCGACGCGATCTTCTCGGACAGCGCCGCCGCTGACAGGCTGATCGGGGCCGCCGCGCTGCGCGATCCAGCGCGGTTTCCCGCCGGGCCGCTCGCCGGCGCCGGCGTCCATGTCGCGGTGTTCGACCATGGGCTCGACTGGACGCGTCTTCCGCGGTTCGGCGGAGGCTGGGCGAAGCAGCCGCGGCTGCCCGGCACGACGATCGGCGGACACGGCATGGCCATGGCACGCCGCATCCTGGCTCTCGCGCCGGAGGCGACGCTGCACGACTATGCGGTCCTGCCTGACCGGATCGGAGACATCGACGCCTGGGCGAGCGACATCACCGCCGCCTTCGTCGATCTGATCGCCGACATGAAGGCGGCACGGGCCGCCGGCGATACGGGGCCCTGGGTGGCCCTGAACGCGTGGTCGGTGTTCGAGCGCGCGTGGAACCCCGGCAACGGCAGCCCGGACGATCCCCTTCACCCGCTGAACGCGATCATGACCTACGCCGTCGCCGAAGGCTGCGACGTGGTGTTCGCGGCCGGGAACTGCGGGCAGTTCTTCCCCGATCCGCGCTGCGGCTGCACCGACCGGGGACCGGGCGTCAGCATCCTCGGGGCCAATGCCCATCCCGACGTGGTTACCGTGGCCAGCGTCCGCGCGGATGGGGCGTGGATCGGTTCGTCCTCGCAGGGACCCGGTCCCGCGCCGGCCCGGCTCCTGAAGCCCGACATAGCCGCGCCGAGCCATTTCCGCGATGCCGACGATGCGGCGCGGCTCAACACGGGAACGTCGACGGCGTCCGCCGTCACCGCCGGCGCGATCGCCGCCCTGCGCCAGGGCTGGCCGGCGCTGCCGCCCGCCACCATGAAGCAGGTGCTGATCGACACCGCCCGCGAGGCCGACGGCGGACCTGGCTGGTCCGACCGTACGGGGCACGGCATCATCGACCTGCGGGCTGCCGTCGAAGCGCTCGCGGCCCTTCCGTAGCCCCCAGAACGCCTATTCCGGCACACCGGCGCGCCGCAGCGCGTCGGCCAGGGTCGCTCCGATGGCGAAGGCGCCGCTGGGATGTCGCTCGCGGTAGGACGACACGGTGAGGTCGGGCTGGAGGCGCAGCAGCTCTCCGGCTGCCTGGCGGGCTTCCTCTTCCCTGCCGCCGAGGCTGAGGGCAATCGTCAGGGCGCGGAAGCTCGAGCTGTGCGTGCGGTTGGAGCGGATCGAGCGGCGGGCGAGGTCGATCGCGCGCTCGTAGTCGCCCGCGGAGACCGCCGCCGACGCAGCCAGCGCATCGTAGTACCAGCGGCGCGGATCGAGCGGCGAGAGCCGAAGGGCCCGGTCGGCCGCACCCAGGGCGGGCGTTCCCTCGCCGCGGAAGGTGTGGAGCGTGCTCTTCAGCAGCCAGGCGAGAGCATCGTTCGGGCCTGCCTCCACCGCGAGGTCGAAGCGGTCCTCGGCAATGTCGAAGCGCTTCAGGTAGTGCGTGTTGACGTGGCCGTCGACGGCGAGCGCCAGCGAGCAGTCCGGCTCCGCGTCGAGCGCCCGCGCCGCATTGTCGGCGGCGAGGCGGGCATCGCCGGCAAGGTCGCTCGACCATCCCTGGCTCGTGCGCAGCACCGAGAGCATGGCCAGCCACGCATGCGGCGCCGCCCGGCGCGGCGCCCGGGCGGCCAGCGTTTCCAGGAGCTCGCGCGCCAGCTCGAATTTCGGGAGCGAGAGCTGGTGCATCAGCGAGATCGCGCCGATCAGCAGCGTCGAATCCTCCAGCGTGGCGGGCGAACCCGATCGGGCGTTGCGGACCTCGACCTGCGCCACCGTCGTGGCCACGCGGGCGGCGAGGCCGAGCGCGATCTCGGCCGGCTCGACGATGTCGGCGATGTCGAGCGAGAACGCCTCCGCCCACTGCACCTGCCCGGTGCGGGTGTCGGCGAACTCCACCGCCAGCCGCAGCTTCGCACCGACGACATGGCAGCGGCCCGAGAGGACGTAGTTGGCGCCGATGAGCCCGCGCATGTCGGTGAACGGCATCTCGCGTGAGCGCAGCGCGGCGGTGGACAGCCGGGAAATGACGGTGAGCTCGCTGCTGCGCGCCAGCGCGACGATCACCTCGTCGGCGAGAACGTCGCCGATGCCCGCCAGCCCCGGTTCGCCGCCGGAGGTCAGGAAGGGCACCACGGCCACGCTCGGCCACAGCGTCGGCTCGGCGGGCAGCAGGCGGTGCGTCGGCTGCGACAGCCGGAAGGCGCGCAGGCCCGGCGCGAAAGCCGTCGCCCCGAGAACCCCCAAGTCGGAGATTTCGGCGTCCAGATCGGCCGTCAGGGCAGCGCGGGCGTCCTCGGTGGTGAGGATGCCGCCGCCCGCCGCGGCGGCC
>JAIYAB010000241.1 GCA_027489275.1 Hyphomicrobiales bacterium | reverse complement strand
TCCCCATTGTCGAGGTTTAGCTCGTGAGCAAGCCGGAATCGAGCGGGCGCAAACGGGTGCCTGCTCGACGCCTCAATCCCCAGACGTGCCTGGCCTCGCCGGTCCGATGATCGACGAGGCTACTGGCCATTGGGACCGCAAGGTGTTTCGGATGCGGATGGCCTCAGTCTTTGGGGACCATGAACTTGAACAATTCAGCCGCCTTGAAGTTCTTCGTCTGGTCGCCGGCGACGTCCGGGTTGCCGTCGAGCTGCAACTTGCGGACGCCCGACCCTTCCTTCAGGTCGAGGTCGTTCAGCTTTGCCCAGACGATGCTGGGGCTGTTGGTGCTCTGATAGAAGTAGATCTTGTTTTTCTGGTCGGACACGGTGAGCCACAGCGTGTCGGCAATATTCGGCTTCCCCGGGATCTTGATGCCGATCGGCACGCTGACATTGCGCATGAGGCTGAACACCGTGGCCACCGCTTCGCGCGGATCGGCGGATTGCTTGGCCTCATTCACGTAGTAGGACAGGCGCGCGAACCGGTCGGTGGCCCGATTGGTCCCCGGCAGGAACGTCGAGCCGCCGATCTCCTTCCAGTAGTCGACGAGGGGGAGCTGCCGATCGAACGTCGGCGAGTTCGTCATTACCTGGTACTGCTTGCCGTGGTGGATCCGCAACTTGCCGTCGATGTACTCGAAGATGGCCGAGTCGCCCGAGGCGTCGGAGATGGACAGGTGCACCGTGCCGGGCTCTCCCGTGGGCGCCTGGATCGGGACGAGGCGGAACTCCTCCTTGCGCAGTCCTTCGACAGCCTCGGCCGCGGTGGCGTAGTTGTCCAGCACGTACTGCACCCACGCCGCGTTCGACAGCGTCGGCCGCTTGTCGTCGGCGCGCGCCGGCTCGTACTGGGACTCGGCGAGATAGAGCAGGTTGGCGACGAGGCCCCTCTCATTCATGCCATCGGCGGCGGCCCCTTCGTAGATCGTCGTCACGACGCTGCCGTACTTGCTCTTCCAGATGAGCGGCGTCTTGGTGCTGCTGTTCCGCTCAAGCCCGCGCGGGTACAGCCAGAGATTGGTGTCCATGTCGGAGACGAACCAGTCCATGGTTCGGCCCGTGACGGTCTGCCCCTCCTTCCCGAAATAGACGGCGCGGCTGCAGGCTTCCGCCACAAGGGGCGCCGCCATCGCCACCGAAAGAAACGCACCGATACCCATTGCCAATGATCGCTTCATGGTCGTCGCTCCCTGGGGTCCATTGTCCGGCTTCATGCAGAAGCTTCGCCATTGTGCCCGCCGTGGACGCCACGATGTTGCATCAAGTACCATTCTGCGATGAACCGTCCTGAAGCCCGTCGGAGTCCATCGCAAGATCCGGAGGCCGTGTTCGCGGCGCGCGGATGGCTGACCGAGCATCCCCCCTCGTTCCGGTCCATGCTGATCGACGAAGCGGTGGCGATGGAGGTCCGGCCGGGAACCCATGTGTTCCGCAGGGACGATGCGTCGAACGGCCTCTATGGGATCGTGTCGGGCGCCATCGGCGTCGAGGGCGGGCACAGGCGCCAGACCCCGCTCCTGGGCCATGTCATGCGCAGAGGCGAGTGGTTCGGGATCAAGGCCCTGTTGCACGGCGGCCCCCGGGAGCTGACCTACCGGGCGATAGAGCCCACAATACTCCTGTTCGTCTCCCGCACGCAGCTCGTGCCGCTGATGCAGACCGATCCCACCATCGCCGTTCGCGTGGGGCAGCTGGCCGAGATCGGAAACCGCCTCGGCTCGTGGATCGCGCGCGACCTGCTGACCCCGGATGCCGGCCGTCGCCTCGCGTCCGTGCTGTATCGGGTCCTGGGGACGGGAGAGGTCGTGCCGGACGATCCCCAGGGCTTCTGGCTGACACACCAGCAGCTGGGCGAGATGGCGAATCTGTCGCGCCATCACGTCGGGCGCAAGCTGGCGTCCTTCGAAAAGGCAGGCTGGATCAGCTGCGGCTACAATCGGGTCCGGCTGTTGGATGCGGAAGCACTCGCAGCCTTCGCCTATGCTGACGAAGACACGTGACGGCCTGATCGAACCAGGGCGTTCATCACGGACCGTTTGGGGATGGTTCGGGTCCGCCCCAGGCCGCGGGAAGAAGAGAGACGACAACCATCCTGCTCTGGACCGACACCGGTCAGCGTGCGCAATCCGTGGCCGAGCAGCCGCACATGAGGCTGCTCCACGTCTCTGAAGAAGCGTACAAGCGCACGATCCTCCTAGCTGCCGCCCAGGGATGGCCGGTTAGGGGAAGCGAGCGCACCCGGCTGCTTCGGCCACCCATCTTCGACCGATCCAAATTGTGATCGATGCAACAATCACAAAATCAAAACTGATGTAATCTTCTGCCAAGCTCTAGGCCATCCGGGAGGACTCCATGCGTCGTTCTTGCATCGCCGCCCTTCTGCTGCTCACCGCCAGCACGTCGGCTTTTGCTAGGCAGGCCGAGCGCATCTGGTTCGGTGGACCTATCATCACCATGAACGACAAGGCCATGCGCGCGGAGGCCGTCGCTGTCGCCAACGGCAAGATTATTGCCGTTGGCAAGCGTAGCCACGTGATGAAGCTGAAGGGGCCGAACACCCAGCTCGTGGATCTCAAGGGCCAGACGCTCGTCCCGGGCTTCGTCGATGCTCACGGCCATATCGTCGTCGGCGGCCTGCAGGCACTCTCCGCCAATCTCCTCGCCCCGCCTGACGGTCAGGTCCAGGATATTGCTTCGCTGCAACAGACCCTGCGCGACTGGGTCCAGAAGAACGCGGCGGCGGTCGAAAAGACCAAAGTCATCGTCGGTTTCGGGTACGACAATTCGCAGCTCAAGGAACAACGCCATCCGACCAAGGAAGAACTGGATGCCGTCTCACAGGACATCCCCATCCTGATCGTGCACCAGTCCTCGCATCTGGCATCCGTCAACTCCGCGATGCTGAAATTGATGGGTTACGACGCCAGCAGCAAGGACCCACCCGGCGGCGTTATCCAGCGAAAGCCCGGCACCACCGAACCCAACGGCACCCTCGAGGAGACCGCGTTTTTTTCTGCCGCACCGGTGGTCCTCAGCCGCATCGGCGCGGAGGGGCTGAAAACCTTCGCGCGCGAGGGCGCGAAACTCTGGGCTCGCTTCGGCTACACCACGGCCCAGGAAGGTCGCGCCACGCCACAGGTCGCCGAGATCTTGAAGCAGGTGGCCTCGGAGGGCGCCTTTGCGAACGACGTCAATGCCTATACCGACGTACTCATCGATCGGGCCTACATCAAGGCCAACCAGAGCCAGACCTACACCAAGCGCTTCCGCGTAGCGGGCGCCAAGCTGACCATCGACGGCAGCCCGCAGGGCTTCACCGCATGGCGCGACCGGCCCTACTACAAGCCGGTCGGCAACTATCCCCCCGGTTATTCAGGGTACGCAGCCGCATCCGCTGAAGACGTCATGGGTGCTGTCCAGTGGGCTTCGGAGAACGGGATACAGATCATCACTCACTCCAACGGAGAGCGCGCGTCCGACCTCCTGATAAGTGCCCATCGGGCTGCACAGGCGCGCTTTCCCAAGGCGAAGGACCTGCGCCACGTCCTGATCCATGGCCAATTCCTGCGTGAGGACCAACTCGACAGCTACAAGGCCCTCGGTGTGATCCCCTCGCTCTTTCCCATGCACACCTTCTATTGGGGAGACTGGCATCTGGACCATACGGTCGGACCGCAGGCTGGCCGGAACATCTCGCCGACCGGCTGGGCCCTGAAGCGCGGAATGATCTTCTCCAGCCATCACGATGCGCCGGTCGCCTTTCCCGATTCGATGCGCGTCCTCGACGCCACTGTCACCCGCCGCGCCCGCGGTTCGGGCCGCATCGTCGGCCCCGAGCATCGGGTCGACGTGATCACGGCCTTGAAGGCCATGACGATCTGGCCCGCCTACCATCACTTCGAGGAGAAGACGAAGGGGAGCCTGGAGGTCGGCAAGCTCGCCGACTTCGCCATCCTCTCGAAGGATCCGACGGCAGTCAGGCCGACCACCATTGCCGATATCAAGGTTGCCGAAACCATCAAGGAAGGTAAGACGATCTTCCGGCTCGAACCCGGCGCACGGGCGAGCGGCACGCTGCCCGACATTACGCCGATGGTGGTTGCATTTGGCGGGCATCGTGGACTGCCCGACGACGGCTGCGCTCATGACGCATTGTTCCGCATGACTGCGATCATGGCGTCTGGTGCCCCAAGCCGCTGATGCGGTCGCAGTGAAAGGCGACCGCGTTAAGGCGTAGGGCTCCCAGCGGCATCGCGGCGAAGACGTGCGATGGGATCGGGCATCATGAATGCAACCCATGCCCGAGCATCTATATCGCTCGTTCTCGCGCTGTGGGCTGACGGGGCTTCGGCGGTGGCGCAGACGGCTCCTGCACCGGCAGAAAAGCCCGTCGCACGTGCGCTTCTGGAGGTGACCGATCTCGGCATCGGCGAGATCGCCCTGGCGCTGGCTTACTCGACCCACGCCGCGTTCGATGCCGCCTTCCGTCGCTGGAGTGGCATGTCCCCGCAGAAATGGCGCATGGCACTGCAGCCACGCTAGCGGGCGCAAAAGATCTCTTGTCAGGCGCCGACGACATGTCGACGATCAGGACCTGCGACCGGCAACGCGACGTGCTGCACGCCTGCGCGGCGACGGCGGGGCCAGGCAAATGGAGAGGCCGCCGGTCTTGCGCGAGCAGGCCGGCTCAAACCCGGGCAGGGCGACGCGCCGGGCCGGGAAGGGAGCGAGGCGATGATCTTCCGTCAGCTTTTCGACAGCGTATCGGGCACCTACAGCTACGTCATCGCCAGCCGCCGGGGGGCGGAGGCCCTCATCATCGACCCGGTTCTCGAGAAAGTGGACCGCTACGTGAAGCTCCTGCAGGAGCTCGATCTGCGGCTGGTCAAGGCCGTCGACACGCACCTGCACGCCGACCACGTGACGGGGCTGGCGGAGCTGAGGGACCGCACACGCTGCATTACCGTGATGGGCGAGCAATCCAAGGCCGATGTCGTCTCGATGCGCCTGTCGGACGGCGAGCGGCTCGAGATCGAAGGCGTCGGACTGGACGTCATCTACACGCCCGGGCACACCGACGACAGCTACTCCTTCGTGATGGAGGATCGCGTCTTCACCGGCGACACCCTGCTCATCCGCGGCACGGGCCGGACCGACTTCCAGAACGGCGACCCCCGCCAGCAATACGAAAGCATCTTCGGCCGTCTGCTGAAGCTGCCGGACGAGACGTTCGTCTACCCCGCCCACGACTACAAGGGCGACACGGTGAGCACGATCGGCGAGGAGCGGCGCAACAACCCGCGCCTGCAGGTGCGCGGCGTCGACGAGTATGTGGCCCTGATGAACGGGCTCAACCTCCCCAATCCCAAGATGATGGACGTCGCCGTCCCGGCGAACATGCACATCGGCCTCGCGCAGGACGCCGTCGCGGCCAAGGGGTGGGCCCTGACGCCCGAACAAGCCATGGCCCTGCTGGGCCACGAGGACGTGGCGCTGATCGACCTGCGCGAGAAGCGCGAGCGCCAGCGGCACGGCCGGATCCCCGGCGCGATCCATACGCCCTACCCGACGCTGCCGGAGGAAGTCGCCCGCGACGGCGTTCTCCATGAGTTGGCGCGCACCCGCCGCCTCGTCTTCTTCTGCGCCTATGGCGAGCGTTCGGCCATGGCGGTGCAGGCCGCCAGGGACGCCGGGATCGATTCAGCGGTGCACGTGCACGGCGGGATTTCCGCCTGGAAGACAGCGGGGGGACCGGTCGAGGCCTGACAGGCGCGACGACCCGGGGAAGCGCGGCGTCCGCGCCCCGCCCTTCCCGGGCAGGCCCGTCCGCCCCATCTCCCCCGGCATGAACCGTCGTACCCTGCTGAAACTCGCCGCCCTGCCCGTCGTCGCGGCCGTCGTCGGAGGAACTGCCGCCATGGCCCGCGGACGCAACTTCTATTACGAGGGGCCTGTCTCGGACCATTTCGACGGCCAGGTGTTCTTCAACCCCGGAAAGCCGTGGACGAAGACGCCGCTCGACCTGCTGAAGTGGAACCTCTCCCGCGAGGGCAAGGAAAGCTGGCCGGAGCACTATCCGAGCCCCTTCCGCGACGAGCCGCCGGCGCGCGTCGCGGGGGCGGCGCTGCGCGTCACGCCGGTGGGCCATGCGTCCTTACTGATCCAGACCGCCGGCCTGAACATCCTGATCGACCCGGTATGGTCCTCGCGCGCCTCGCCAGTGGGCTTCGCCGGGCCGCGGCGCGTCAACGCGCCGGGCATCGCGTTCGAGAGCCTGCCGAAGATCGACGCGGTGCTGGTCACGCACAACCACTACGACCATCTCGACACGGACACGCTCGCGCGTCTCGTCAAGGCGCACGATCCGCGCATCGTGACACCGCTCGGCAACGACGCGATCATGCGCTCGGCCGGCGTCGGCGGTCGGGTCGAGGCGCATGACTGGGGCGACCGGGTCGCGCTTTCGGACGCCCTCGCGGTGCACCTGGAGCCCTGCTATCACTGGTCCGCGCGCGGGCTGTTCGACCGCCGGCACGCGCTTTGGGCGGCCTTCGTCCTCGAGGGACCGGGCGGGTCCGTCTATCACATCGGCGACACCGGCTTCGGCGACGGCGCGCCCTTCGCGGCGATCCGCAAGCGCCACGGGCGGCCGCGCCTCGCCATCGTGCCGATCGGCGCCTACGAGCCGCGGTGGTTCATGCAGGACCAGCACATCAACCCGGACGAGGCGGTGCGGATCGTCCGGGCGTGCGGCGCGCACTATGCCATCGGCCACCACTGGGGCACGTTCAAGCTCACCGACGAGGGCATCGAGCGCCCGCTGGAGGCGTTGGCCGCCGCGCTGGCCGCGCACGGGCACGACGGCGACCGCTTCCGCCCGCTGCGGCCGGGGCAGGCGTGGGAGGTCCCGGCCATCGCCGGGGCGTGAGGCGGCGGCGTCAGCGCAGCAGCAGACCCGCGATCTCGCCCGGCTCGTCGACGAGCGCCGCCGCGCCGGCGTCGAGCAGTTCCCGGTCCGAGCCGTAGCCCCAGCGCACGCCGATGGTGCGGATGCCGACCACGTCCGCGCCTATGACGTCGTGCTCGCGGTCGCCGATCATCACGCTGGCCGCCGCCTCCAGCCCCTCGGCGCGCACGACGTGCCGCAGCAGATCGCGCTTGTCGGCGTTCGTGCCGTCGAACTCCGACCCGTGGATCGCGCGGAACGCCCGGGCGAGGCCGAAATGGTCGAGGATGCGGCGCGCATAGTCGCGCGGCTTCGAGGTGGCGACGAAGAGCGTGATTCCACCGGCGCGCAGGCCGGTCAGCAAGGCGGGAATACCGGGTATGACCTCGTTCTCGAAGAGCCCGGTCGCCCCGTAGCGCTCCCGGTAGAACCGGACGCCCTCGTCCGCCATGGCCTCCGATCCCGTGAGCGCGAGGAAGCTCTGGCGCAGCGGCGGGCCGATGACCCAGTCGAGGTCGTCTGCATCCGGCGCGGCGATGCCCATCTGCAGCAGCGCATGGCGCACGCAGCCCGTGATGCCGGGCTTGGGATCGGTGAGGGTGCCATCGAGATCGAAGATCACGGCGGCGGGCGGCCGGGGGAGACCGTGGTCGTGGGTCAAGCGGAGCGGTTCCGGGGGTTTCGCGCGCCTATTTGGGCTGCACGTAGATGAAGATTTCCAGCGCCACGTCGCCGGCATCGACGCCGGGGTTCACATATTCCTCGGTGAAGTTCTCCTTCACCTCGATTCCCTTGGAATCGAGATAGGCCGAGATCGCCTCGTACGTGGAATCGATGTCGTCGTAGGGAGCGCGGTGGGAGAACCGGATCGCCTTGCCGGCCGGCGTCGCGCCGAAGCCCACCTCCGCCGCCATCCCCGGCGGCCGGGCGGCGGGAACGGACGCGACGGGAAGCTGCGCCTCGAAGCGGAAGCCGAGGTCGTCGGTCTCCAGGAAGGTGGCCAGGGGAACGCCCGTCACGCGAAGCGCGGCCTTGGCCGCTTCCCCGCGCAGCACGTCGAAAGCCTTCGTCAGCGTCTCGTAGCCGTCGTCCCAGGTGCTCTGTCCCTGCACCGTGACCGCCGGGCGGGACGACAGCATGACCTCGTCCGGCGTGGTCGGATCGGCCGGCGGCGGCGCGAGGGTGACGACGGGACCGGCGGGGCCCGCCGCGGCCGGCGGCGCGGCGGGAACCTGGGGAGAGGGAGCCTGGGCGGCGGGAGGCGGCGCGGGAGCGGGGACAGGTGAAGGCGCAGCCGGGGCCGCCGGGGGCGGCGCCTGCGGCAGCGGGGGCAGGGGCTGCGTCTCGACGCGGACGGGGGGCGGCACCGTCTGCGCCGCCACGGGACCGGTCGCCGTCGCGGCGAGGCAGAAGAGAGCGCCGGCAAAACCGCCGGCGAGCACGCGGACGTATGTCATGATGGCCTCTCGCATGTTCCGCATCGCCCACTCCGCCCGGCCGTGCCGAATCGCCCGAACGCCACGCGAAGTCTAAGGTTCCGGCGGGCCGGGTCGAGCCTTCGTATGGGCGGTCAAGTCCGGGCGTTCCTTGCAGGACTCGTCTGTCGCCCCGCGAGCCGCTATATGCAGCGCGGCCGCGCCGGTCGGCGCGGATCGCCCGGAGTCTACAGATGAGCGCCCTTGCCGGCCAGCCGTTCCTGAAGATGAACGGCCTCGGCAACGAGATCGTGGTCCTCGACCTGCGCGGCACACGGCTCGCCGTGTCGGCTACGGAGGCGCGGGCGATCGCGCGCGCGCCGGGCTCGCATTTCGACCAGCTCATGGTGCTGCACGATCCCCTGACGCCGGGGACGGATGCTTACATGCGCATCTACAACACCGACGGCTCGGAATCGGGGGCCTGCGGCAACGGCACACGCTGCGTCGGCTGGGCCCTGCTGCGCCACGACGACCGCCGGAACCTCGTGCTGGAGACCAAGGCCGGTCTGCTGCCGACGACGCGGCGGGACGAATGGACCTTCACCGTCGACATGGGCGCCCCGCGGCTGCGCTGGGACGAAATCCCGCTGGCCGAATCCTTCGAGGACACGACCGGCATCGAACTGCAGGTCGGCCCCATCGACGCGCCGGTGCTGCACACGCCCTCGGCGGTCAACATGGGCAACCCGCACGCGATCTTCTGGGTCGCCGACGTGACGGCCCACGACCTCGCCCGCGTCGGGCCGCTGCTGGAAAACCACCCGATCTTCCCCGAGCGCGCCAACATCTCGCTCGCCCAGGTGACCGGGCCGGGCTCCATGATCCTGCGGGTGTGGGAGCGCGGCGCCGGGCTGACGCGCGCCTGCGGCTCGGCCGCCTGCGCCGCCGCCGTCGCCGCCGCCCGCAAGGGCCTCACCGGACGCGAGGTCCGCGTGTCGCTTCCGGGCGGCGACCTCATGATCGACTGGCGCGAGAGCGACGGGCACGTGCTGATGACCGGGCCGGTCGAACTCGAGCACGAGGGCCGCTTCGCCGCGTCCGTCTTCGCCGGGGCGGCGTGAATGGACGTCGAGGTCCTCACCTTCGGCTGCCGGCTGAACATGGTCGAATCGGAGGCGATGCGCCGCGATGCGCTCGCCGCCGGCCATGACGGGCTGGTCATCGTCAACACCTGCGCCGTCACGGCGGAGGCGACGCGCCAGGCGCGGCAGGCCATCCGCCGGCTGAAGCGCGAGCGGCCGGACGCTCGGATCGTCGTCACGGGCTGCGCCGCGCAGGTGGAGCCGCAGCGTTTCGCCGCCATGCCGGAGGTGGACCATGTCCTCGGCAACGCCGAGAAGGCGCGTGCCGCCACATGGGCCGCCCTCGCCGATCCCGCCGCGACGACGCAGCGCGTGACGGTGTCCGACATCATGGCCGTGCGCGAGACCGCGCCGCACCTTCTCGACGGGTTCGAAGGGCACACGCGGGCCTTCGTTCAGGTGCAGAACGGCTGCGACCACCGCTGCACTTTCTGCATCATCCCGTTCGGACGCGGCAATTCACGCTCGGCGCCGATGGGCGCGGTCGTGGAGCAGATCGCCCGGCTCGTCGAGCGCGGCCATGCGGAGGTCGTCCTCACCGGCGTCGACATCACGAGCTGGGGCGCGGACCTGCCCGGATCGCCGCGGCTGGGCGCGCTGGTGAAGGCCGTGCTGCGGCACGTCCCGGCGCTGCCGCGCCTGCGGCTCTCCTCCCTCGACCCTGTCGAGGCGGACGACGACCTGCTCGACGCGCTCGCTTGCGAACCGCGCCTGATGCCGCACCTGCACCTGTCCCTGCAGGCCGGCGACGACCTCGTCCTCAAGCGCATGAAGCGCCGCCATGTCCGCGCCGACGCGATCAGCTTCTGCGAGACCGTGCGCGTGCTTCGCCCCGGCATCGTCCTCGGCGCCGACATCATCGCCGGCTTCCCGACCGAGACGGAGGAGATGTTCGCCCGCTCGCTCGATCTCGTGGAGGAGTGCGGGCTGACGCATCTGCACGTCTTCCCCTACTCGCCGCGCCCCGGCACCCCCGCCGCGCGGATGCCCCAGGTGGCGCCCTCGGCGGTGAAGGAGCGCGCGCGCCGCCTGCGCGCGGCGGGCGACGCCGCGCTTGCGCGCCATCTGGCCGCGCAGGTCGGGCGGCAGCACAACGTTCTCACCGAGATGCACAGTATCGCGCGCACGGAGGGCTTCGCCCCGGTGCGCATGACCGGGCCGGTCCGCCCGGGGCGCATCCTCGCCGTGACCATCGCCGGCCACGACGGCCGCGAGCTCAAGGCGGCGTAGGGGCAGGTCCGGGAGCCGGGGCGGCGGATTCCTCCCCCGTCCAGCCGCAGGCGGCGAGGCGCTCCAGCATATGGGCCGGAGCGGGCGCGCGGACGCGGACCGGTTCGCGGTTCTTGCTGATCGGCACCACGACGTCGCGCGCATGCAGATGCAGCATCGGCCCGCCGGTCCGCGGCGCGGTGCCGTAGACGGTGTCGCCGAGGATCGGCCAGCCCATCGAGGCGCAGTGCACGCGCAACTGGTGCGTCCGTCCCGTCAGCGGTTCCAGCGCGAGCCAGGCCAGCGGCCGACCTTCGGCGTCAACGCCGCGGCCCATCACCCGCCAGCGCGTCCGGGCCTCCTGGCCGTCCTCGTCGACCTTCATCCACCAGCCGCGCGTCGCGTCGCGGCGGCCGAGCGGCCGGTCGATCAGCCCGTCCTCGCCGTCGGGACCGCCCTCGACGACGGCCCAGTAGGTCTTGCCGACCTTGCCCTGCTTGAACAGCAGGCCGAGCGTCTCCAGTGCCTTGCGGTGGCGGCCGAGGACGAGGCACCCGGACGTGTCCTTGTCCAGCCGGTGCGCGAGCGAGGGCGCGCGGGGCAGGCCGAAGGCGAGCTGGCCGAAGAACTGCTCGAGATTGATATCGCCCGCAGCCGCCTTCGGCCCCCGGTGCACCGGCACACCGGCCGGCTTGTCGAGCACGAGCATGAGCCCGTCGCGGTAGAGAAGGCGGGACTGGAGGTCGAGGTCCATGGTCATGGCTGACCTCTATAGCGCAGCCGCGCGGAAACCTCCCGGCCCGAATCCTCCTTCCTGTCGCCACGGGAAACGGCTATCGGAGGCCCATGAGCGACGACGACAAGAAGCCCGGCCTGCTGTCCCGCCTGTTCGGCCGCGACGCATCCCGGCCGGCCGACGCCGGGCCCGCCCCCGAGGCCGCCGCGGGGACGCCGCGCCCCTCCTGGTGGCAGCGGTTGCGGCAGGGGCTGTCACGCTCCTCGGGCGCCATCGGCTCCGGCATCACGGACCTCTTCACCAAGCGCAAGCTGGACGAAGGGACGCTGGAAGACCTCGAGGACATCCTCGTGCAGGCCGACCTCGGCGTCGACGTGGCGGGCCGGATCGTCGCCGCCGTCGGCAAGGGCCGCTATGGCAAGGACATCGCCCCGGAGGAGGTGAAGGCCATCCTCGCCGCCGAGGTAGAGAAGACGCTGGCGCCCGTCGCGGTGCCGCTGGCGGTCGACGGCGCGCGCAAGCCCTTCGTGATCCTGATGGTCGGCGTCAACGGCTCGGGCAAGACCACGACCATCGGCAAGCTCGCCTCGAAGTTCCGCGCCGAGGGGCGCTCGGTGATGCTGGCCGCCGGCGACACCTTCCGCGCCGCCGCCATCGAACAGCTCAAGGTCTGGGGCGAGCGGACGGGATGCCCCGTCGTGGCGCGACCGCAGGGCGCGGATGCGGCGGGACTCGCCTTCGACGCGCTGACCCAGGCCCGCGAGGCCGGGACGGACGTGCTGCTCGTCGACACTGCCGGGCGGCTGCAGAACCGCACCGAGCTCATGGCGGAGCTCGAAAAGGTCGTCCGGGTGCTGCGCAAGGTGGATGCGGGCGCGCCGCACGCCGTGCTGCTCGTGCTCGACGCCACCGTCGGCCAGAACGCGCTGTCGCAGGTGGAGATCTTCGGCCGGATCGCCGGGGTCACCGGCCTCGTCATGACCAAGCTGGACGGCACCGCCCGCGGCGGCATCCTCGTCGCGCTGGCGGCGAAGTTCGGGCTGCCGGTTCATTTCATCGGCATCGGCGAGGGGATCGACGACCTCGAACCCTTCGAGGCCGCCGATTTCGCGCGGGCGATCGCCGGCCTCGACTGAGGCGTCGGGGCGGCCCGCCGCCGTCAGAGATAGGCGATGGCGCGGCCGGCCAGCAGCGCGGCCACCCACACCACCAGCGAAACGACGGC
>JAIYAB010000469.1 GCA_027489275.1 Hyphomicrobiales bacterium | reverse complement strand
GCTCGACAGGCACGGGCCGATCGACATCCTCGTCGCCAACGCCGCCATCGAGCGCCGCGCCGCGTGGACAACGCTGACGGAGGCGCAGGTCGGGGAGCACGTCTCGGCCAACCTCCTTTCCCTCATCAGCCTCTCGCAGTCCCTTGTCCCGCCCATGGCCAGCCGGGGCTGGGGCCGCGTCGTCGCCATCGGCAGCGTCATGGCCAGCCGGCCGCGCGCCGAGGCGCTGGCCTACGCGGCCATCAAGAGCGCACAGTTCACCGCGCTGCGCTCCATCGCCCGCGAGGTGGGCTACCGCGGGGTGACGATGAACATCGTCTCGCCGGGCGCCATCGAGATCGAGAAGAACGCGCACCGGTACGCCGACCCGGAGTTCCGCCGGGCGGTGACCGCGAAGATCCCCCTCGCCCGGCCCGGGCGGCCGGAGGACGTGGCAGGGGCGGTGGCGTTCCTGTGCACGGACGCGGCGGCCTACATCACCGGGGCCAACATCCCCGTTGACGGGGGCTGGACGATCGGGGACGCGCCGGGGGCGCTGCCCGGTGAACACGGAACGGGTGCGTCCTTCGAGACGCAGCCTGCGACCGCCGCTCTGGATGAGGATCGTCCGGGTGGTTGAGTTACCACAGGGCTCTTCAGTCCGAGCAGCCCGCGCAGCGGGCATGTGAAGGACGCACGATCCCCAAGCAGCACTGATCAAAGAGGGAGGAAAAACCATGAAGGCACTGACAAGACTGCTGGCCGTCTCCGCCACAGCGCTCGTGCTCGCAACGCCTGCTCTCGCGGCCGAACTGCGGGTCACGATCTGGACCGGCAACGAGGCGCACCTGAAGATGCTCAACGGCTTTGCCGAGAGCTTCAAGGCGACGCGTCCCGACGTGACGGTGAAGTTCGAGACCATCCCGCCGGGCGACTACACCCAGAAGCTCACCTTCCAGCTCGCCGGCGGCAACGCGCCCGACCTCGGCTGGCTGATGGAGGACGCCGCGCCAACCTTCGCCGCCGCCAACGTGCTGGAAGACCTCGCGCCCACGCTGAACTCTACCAAGGACTATGATTTCGCCGACTTCTCGGCTCCGGCCATGGGCCTCTGGCAGTCGGGCGGCAAGGTGTGGGGCGTGCCCTTCTCGACCTCGCCCTTCGTGATCTTCTTCAACAAGGACATGTTCGACAAGGCAGGCCTCGAGGATCCGCTGGCACTCGCCGCCAAGGGCCAGTGGGACATGAAGACGTTCCAGGACGCGGCCAAGAAACTCACCGCCGCCAACGGCAAGTTCGGCTTCGAGTTCAAGGACGGCCAAGGCTACGACACCCGCATCATGCACGCGCTGATGCCGCCGATCCGCGCCTATGGCGGCGACGTGTGGGCCAACAAGCAGTGCGGCTTCGACAGCCCGCAGTCGGTCGCGGCGGTGAAGCAGCTGCACGAGATGGTGTTCAAGGACAAGTCGATCGTGCCGCCCGGCGAGAAGGGCGACTACTTCTCCGGCAACGCGGCCATGACGATCAACCAGATCTCGCGCGCCTCGCTGATGCCGCAGGCGGGCTTCAAGTGGGGCATCGCGCCCCTTCCGACTGGCCCCGGCGGTGAGTCTCCGGTGATTGGCCAGGCGGGAATAGTTGTGTTTGCCGCCGGCAAGCAGAAGAAGCTCGCGGCGGATTTCGTGGCGCACATGTCGACCAAGGCTGCGGTCGCGACCGCTTCGCAATTCTTCCCGCCCGCGCGCAAGAGCGTGCTCGCCTCGGACGCCTTCATCACCTCAAACAACCTCATTCCGCCGGCGCAGATGAAGGTCGTCGCCGACGCGATAGCCAAGGGCAAGGTGTTGCCGGCGCATGAGAAGAGCCCCCAGATTCTCGCCGCGATGAAGCCGCGCGTGGATGCGCTGTGGCGCGCCGACGCGAATGTCGAAAGCGCGCTCAAGGCGGTTTGCGGCGCCATCCAGCCGCTGCTCTGAGAAGCCGTTACACAAGCGCCTGCCCCTCCGCCGTCAGTCCCGGACCAACTCCGGGCACGAGACGGCGGAGAGGGTGAAGCCAGCGGGAGAGCAAGGCGCTCGGTCCCCTTCTGCGCCCCACTCACAAGTCTCCAGGTGACGCACGATGGCAGAGCAGGCGACCAACCCCATAGCGCGCGACAAGAGCACGCCATGGCTGAGCCTGAAGATGCGCGAGGCCATGGAGGCCTGGCTTTTCCTCGGGCCGACGCTCGCCGGCTTTCTCATCTTCTTCGCCGGGCCGCTCGTGGCAGTCGTCGGCTACTCGCTCACCGAGTGGAACCTGCTCTCGCAGCAGTCGACCTATGTGGGCCTGAAGAACTATGCCCATGCGCTGGGGAACAACCCGGATTTCTGGCACGTCGCCCGCAACTCCGCGATCTTCGCGCTCGGACTGGTGCCTGCCAACATGGCGCTGGCGCTCGCCCTCGCGCTCGCGCTGTCACGACCGTTTCCGGGCGTCATCTTTTTCCGCACGGTTTTCTTCGCCCCGGTCGTCACCTCGGCTGCCGCCTGGGCCATCGTGTGGAAGTTCCTGCTGCAGGGGGAAGCGGGCTTCGTGAACCAGATGCTCGCTTACGTGGGCATCGACGGGCCGAACTGGCTGCGCGAACCCGACTGGGCGATGGTCGCCGTGATCCTGACCAGGGTCATCAAGATGGTCGGGCTCAACATGATCCTCTACATCGCCGCCCTGCAGGCGATACCCCGCGACTATGAGGCCGCCGCGCGGCTCGAGGGCGCCAACAGCTGGCAGATCTTCACGGGCATCACCTGGCCGCTGCTCGGCCCCACGACCCTCGTCATCATGGTCATCACGACCATCGGCTCCTTCAAGGTGTTCGACCACATCTACCTGATGACGGCCGGCGGGCCGGAGAACGGCACGCTGGTCCTCGCCTTCTACATCTACGAGCAGGGTTTCAAGTTCTTCGACATCGGCTACGCGTCGGCGCTCGCCATGATCATGTTCGTCATCGTCATGGCGCTGACCCTGGTGCAGCTCGCCCTGCGACGGAGGGACACGTGACGGACCGCTTCACCCGCCGCCAACTCGCCGTCATCAGCCGCGTGTGCTGGACGCTGGCGCTCTGCGTCGTCGCCGTCCCCTTCATCTTCCCCTTCCTGTGGATGATCTCCTCGGGGCTGAAGAGTGCGGCGGAGATCTTCGGCGCGCCGAGCCTGATCCCGCGGCGCTGGCAGTGGTACAATTATGTCGAGGTGTTCACCTACCAGCCCTTCGCACGCCAGTACTTCAACTCGCTCTACATCTCGCTCAGCGTGACCGTGCTGACGCTGCTCTTCGCTTCGCTGGCGGGCTACGCGCTGGCGCGGATGCGCTTCGCGGGCGCGGCGCTCGTCGGCCTCTTCCTCGTATCGGCGCTGATGGTGCCGGAGGAGGTGACGATCATCCCGAATTTCTTCCTGATGAAGTGGCTCGGACTCATCGACACCCACCTCCCGTTGATCCTGCTGCCTGTCTTCGGCCCGCACGGCATCGTCGCGACCTTCCTGATGCGCCAGTACTTCATGGCGCTACCGAAGGAGCTGGAGGAGGCAGGCCGCATGGACGGGCTTTCGCGGCTCGGCGTGTGGTGGCAGGTGGCGCTGCCCCTGTCGAAGCCGGCGCTGGCGGCGGTCGCAATCATCACCTTCCTGCACTCGTGGAACCTTTTCCTCGAGCCGCTGATCTTCGTGTCGTCCCTGGAGAAGTTCACGCTGCCTTTGGCGCTGACCAACTTCACGGACCCCTATGGCGTGCCGCTGTGGCACCTGCAGCTGGCTGCGACCAGCCTCGCAGTGGTGCCGATCCTGATCGTCTACCTGATCGCACAGCGCCAGATCATCGAGAGCTTCGCCCTGTCGGGCGTGAAGGGATGAAAGCCCGATCATGGCGAGCCTGACCCTGCGCAACATCCGCAAGCGCTTCGGCCGCACCGAGGTGATCCGCGGTGTCGACCTCGACGTGAACGACGGCGAGTTCGTGGTCTTCGTCGGCCCCTCGGGCTGCGGCAAGTCCACGCTCCTGCGCATGATCGCCGGGCT
>JAIYAB010000198.1 GCA_027489275.1 Hyphomicrobiales bacterium | reverse complement strand
GGGTTCAAGTGCCATCCCCCCCTCATTGCCCCGCCCCCGCCCGCGTGGGATCGTGCGGGATCGGCGGGATCGGGGCTGCGGGCGGGATCGGGCCGGCGGCGGGAGGGCTGGAATGGCTTGGTCGCGGCGGCGGGTGCTGCGGGGGGCGGCGCTGGCGGCGGCGGGGGGGTCGGCGGGCGCGGCGGGCTGGCGGCTGGCGGCGCCGGGGATCAGCCGGGCGGCGGACCGGCCGCTGGCGTCGATGGGCGTGCAATCGGGCGATGTGCAATCGGGCGGATTGAACTCAGGCGGGGCGCGGGGCGCGTCCGCGATGGTGTGGACGCGGGCGGACCGGCCGGCGCGGGCGCTGGTGGAGGCCTCGACGACGGAGAGCTTCCGCGAGATCGTCGCCGCGGGGCGGATCGACCTGCTGCCCGGCACGGACCTGACCGGCAAGCTACTGCTCGACGGGCTGCCGCCGGGGCAGGAGGTGTTCTACCGCTTCGCGCTGTCCGACCTGCAGGAGCCGGCGCTGCGGGGGGAGAGCATCACCGGGCGGCTGCGCACCCCGCCGGCGGACCCGGGGCGGGGCGTCTCCTTCGTGTGGTCGGGCGACACGGCGGGCCAGGGCTGGGGGATCGACCCCGCGCGCGGCGGCATGCGCACCTACGCGACCATGCTTGGCCACAGGCCGGATTTCTTCATCCACAGCGGCGACACGATCTACGCCGACAACCCGCTGCAGGCGGAGGTGGCACTGCCGGGCGGCGGCATCTGGCGCAACGTGATGACGCCGGAAAAGCTGAAGGCGGCGGAGACGCTGGACGAGTTCCGCGGGCAGTTCCGCTACAACCTCCTCGACGAGAACCTGCGCGCGTTCAACGCGGCGGTGCCGACGCTGGCGCAGTGGGACGACCACGAGGTGACGGACAACTGGTGGCCGGACCAGCCGCTCGACCAGCCGGTGCACCGGCGGCGGGGCTATACGGAGCGGTTCATGACGCCGCTGGCGGCGCGGGCCTCGCGCGCGTTCCACGAGTACATGCCGACGGGCTTCACGCCGCAGGAGCCGGGGCGCATCTACCGCAAGGTGAGCTACGGGCCGCATTGCGACGTGTTCCTGCTCGACATGCGCAGCTATCGCGGGCCGAACGGGGAGAACCGGCAGGCGGGCCCCGGGCCGGACGCCGCGCTGCTGGGGGCGGCGCAGCTCGCCTGGCTGCAGCGGGAACTGGCGGCCTCGCGCGCGACGTGGAAGTTCATCGCCGCCGACCAGCCGATCGGGCTCGTGGTGTACGACGATTTCGCCACCCGCACGGGCAGCGAGGCGGTGGGCCAGGGGGACGGGCCGCCGCTCGGCCGCGAGCTGGAGATCGCCGCGCTGCTGCGCTTCATCCGCGACGCGGGCGTGCGCAACACGGTGTGGCTGACGGCGGACGTGCACTACACGGCGGCGCACCGCTACGACCCCGGGCGGGCGGTGTTCCAGGAGTTCGAGCCGTTCTGGGAGTTCGTGTCCGGCCCGATCCACGCCGGCACCTTCGGCCCGAACGCGCTGGACCCGACCTTCGGCCCGCAGGCGGTGTTCGTGAAGGCGCCGCCGCCGGGGCAGTTCAACCTGCCGCCCTCGGCGGGGATGCAGTTCTTCGGCCATTGCGCGATCGAGGGGGGCAGCGGCCGGCTGACGGTGACGCTGCGCGACGTGGCGGACGCGCCGCTGTGGGCGATCACGCTCGACCCGGCGCGCTGAAACGGCCACGCCCGCGCCATTCCCCCGTCACCCCGCCGTCATTGCCCCGACACGTCCTTCGTGATATTGCGCCGCAACACTCGAATGACGACCTCCGCCCGGCGCTTCCACAAGTGGCCGGGTTTACCGTGTTTGACCGAAGCTGGCGGCCCCCACAATGAACCTGCGCAACATCGCGATCATCGCTCACGTCGACCATGGCAAGACGACGCTGGTCGACAAGCTGCTGGCGCAGTCCGGCACCTTCCGGGAAAACCAGCGCGTCGCCGAGCGGGCGATGGACTCCAACGACCTGGAGCGCGAGCGCGGCATCACCATCCTGGCCAAGTGCACCTCGGTGCAGTGGAAGGACTGCCGCATCAACATCGTCGACACGCCCGGCCACGCCGATTTCGGCGGCGAGGTGGAGCGCATCCTCAACATGGTGGACGGCGTCGTGGTGCTGGTGGACGCGGCCGAAGGGCCGATGCCGCAGACCAAGTTCGTCGTCGGCAAGGCGCTGAAGCTGGGCCTCAAGCCCATCGTCGCCATCAACAAGATCGACAAGCCGGAGGCGCGCGCCACCGAGGTGGTGAACGAGGTGTTCGACCTCTTCGCCGCGCTGGACGCCACCGACGACCAGCTCGACTTCCCGATCCTCTACGGCTCGGCCAAGCAGGGCTGGATGGCCGAGAGCCCGGACGGGCCGAAGGACAACCTCGGGCCGCTGTTCGACCTGGTGCTCAAGCATGTCGCCCCGCCGGTGGTGGAGGAGGGGCCGTTCCGGCTGCTCGGCACCATCCTGGAGGCGAACCCCTATCTCGGCCGCATCGTGACCGGGCGCATCACCTCGGGCTCGGTGAAGCCGAACCAGGCGTTCAAGGTGCTCGACGCCGAGGGCAACCTCGTCGAGCAGGGCCGCATCTCCAAGGTGCTCGGCTTCCGCGGGCTGGAGCGCATCCCGGTGGACGAGGCGGAGGCGGGCGACATCGTCGCCATCGCCGGCATGGTGAAGGGCACCGTCGCCGACACCTTCGGCGACATGAGCATCGACGCGCCGCTGCCGGCCCACCCGATCGACCCGCCGACGGTGACGATGCAGTTCCGCGTCAACGACTCGCCGCTCGCCGGCACCGAGGGCGACAAGGTGACGAGCCGCGTCATCCGCGACCGCCTGCTCAAGGAGGCGGAGGGCAACATCGCGCTGCGCGTGACGGAATCGGCCGACAAGGATTCGATGGAGGTGGCCGGCCGCGGCGAGCTGCAGCTCGCCATCCTGATCGAGCAGATGCGCCGCGAGGGCTTCGAGCTCGGCGTGTCGCGCCCACGCGTCGTCTATCAGAAGGCCGAGGACGGATCGCTGCTGGAGCCGATCGAGGAGGTGC
>JAIYAB010000147.1 GCA_027489275.1 Hyphomicrobiales bacterium | reverse complement strand
GCCCCGACGAGCGAAGGCATGCGGCCGGTCGCTTGCTTGAACGGGAGGTCGTCCCAGCGGACAAAATGGCCTTCCTCCAGGATCTTCTGGATCTTCCCCCTACCGGCGAGCAGCGCGCGCTTTACGAAGCCATGGACAACACTACCCGGAATCGCGGCAAGCGTGAGGTAGCTGCGGCGATTGTGGCTCATGCCACCCGGGACCGCCCCCTTCTGCTCATTGTCGAAGACCTACACTGGGCCGAGCCGTCAGTCCTCGCTCATCTGGCTGCAATCGTCACTGCGGCTGCCTCCTCCCGGGCGCTTCTGGTGACAACCTCGCGCGTTGAAGGCGACCCCGTCGATGCGGCCTGGCGGGCCCGGTGCCGCGACGTGCCCCTGATTACGCTCGACCTTGGCCCCTTGCGGCGGGAAGAGGCGTTGCAGCTCGCAGGAAGCTACCTCGACACGAGCCGCACATTGGCGCTCGCGTGCATCGACCGAGCGGCGGGCAACCCCCTGTTTCTCGAACAGCTTGTCAGGAGCGCCGAGGAAGGACAGGACGGCCGGGTTCCAGCTTCAGTGCAGAGCCTCGTGCTGGCGCGATTGGACAGGCTCCCGGAGCGCGATAGGCGTGCCTCCCAGGCGGCCTCGGTCATCGGCCAGAGGTTTGAGCTGGACCTGCTGCGTCACCTCGCCGACGACGCCACGTTTGCGTGTGACATCCTTCTGGCCGGGGGTCTCGTGCTACCCGAAGGGGATGACTTCCTATTCGCACACGCCCTGATCCGGGACGGGGCTTATGCCTCTCTGCTCAAAACGTACCGGCGGGAGCTGCATGTCCGGGCGGCGGAATGGTTTGCGGAGCAAGACCCGACGCTATATGCCCAGCACCTCGACCGGGCCGAGGACGCCCGAACTGCGGCGGCCTATTTGCGGGCTGCCTTGGCTCAGCGGGCCGCCTACCACGGCGATACCGCGCTTGCCCTTGCCGAACGGGGGCTGCAGGTGACCCGCGACGAGTCCGACCGTTGCGCACTCCTTTGCCTTAAGGGAGAGCTCCAGCGCGATCTCAGCGACATCCCAGGATCTGCAGATACGTTCCGCCAGGCCATATTGTGTGCGCCCGATGACAGCAGTCTCTGCCAGGCGCAGCTCGGCCTCGCGGACGCCCTGCGGGTGAACGAAGGTCTCCAAGAGGCCTTGGCACTCCTTGACGAGGCCCAGGCGATTGCCGGGCGCGGACTGATGATCCCAGAGCTGGCCAGGCTTCATCACCTGCGCGGCAACATCTACTTTCCCATGGGCGATATTGCGGGTTGCCGCCGGGAGCACGAGGAAGGCTTGGGCTATGCGCAGCGCACCGGTTCGGCTGAAGCCGAAGCGCGCGCTCTTGGCGGCCTTGCGGACGCCGCTTATGCGGAAGGGCGGATGCGCAGCGCCTTCGAGTTCTTCAGCCACTGCGTAGCCATCAGTCGCGAGCACGGATTTGGGCGGATCGAGGTCGCCAACCGTTCCATGGTGGGCTTCAGCCGCCTCTACCTCAACGAGGCGAACGAAGCCCGCGGGGATGGCGATGCGGCAATCCGCGCAGCGATTGCAGTCGGTCAGCCAAGAGCCGAGCTCCTGGGTCAGAACATGGGCATGTTCGCCTCACTTGAGCTGGGCGATGGTGCTGGCGTGCAAGGCTATCTCGACCGGGCGCGGCACCTCGCGGTCCAGCTCGGAGCCCGCCGGTTCGAGGCCCAGTGCATGAACTTCGAAGGCAGGCTTCTGCTGGATCAGGGCGACCGTGAGAGCGCCTTGCGGCTGCTGCGTGAATCGCTCGAGCTTTGCCGGGCGGTCGGGGCGCAGTTCTGCGGCCCCATGGTCGCCAGTGCATTGGCCCTCGCGTTGGATGATCCACGCGAGCGGCGAGAATGCCTTGCGGAGGGGGAAGCCCTGCTGGCCCGGGGTGCGGTCGGCCACAACCACCTGTGGTTCTATCGTGACGCCATTGAAGTCATGCTCGATTGCGGGGATCGAGACGGAGTGCTGGGCTATGCGGCGGCTCTCGAGGCCTACTGCAGTAGCGAGCCGCTCCCCTGGGCAACCCTGTTCAGTCGGCGCGCGCGGGTCCTCGTGGGACCGCCCGTGGAACGAAGCAGCGTTTCAGCGACAGGCCTTGAGCTGGACAGCCTTGTGTCTGAACTCAAGCTCGCGGGATTGGATAAATTCGCGCCGCGCGTCGAGAAGCTCCGATCGCACATCGCCTAACGCGGTTGCTGCCGGCGAGAGCCTCCGTCACATCAAGCCGGAAAAAACCGCCCCGCTCTGGAGGACCCATTGCTTGGCAAATCAAGGTTGTCTTGCCTGCGCAGCAGTTCTGATCAACGCACCTTAATGTATGGCATGCTACGACGCTGGCATGGCGGTGACCGCCGGATCCTAAAGGGCGTAAAATGATTGATCTGAAGTCAAAGCTCGCCGACCCGGCGGTCGCTCAGAAGTTCGCCATTGCCTTCGCTACGAATTATCTTACACCGGCATTTGGCGCACGCTCAAAGTCCGAGATTGATATACTGGTTTTCGCCAGTCTAGTCGATGCTGGTGCATTGGATGCAACCGCACCAACTTACGAGATCGCAAGAGCCTTCAACATCTCACCCACACGTGTTCGGAGCCTTGTCTTTAACTGGCAGCTTCGGGCGACGGCCCAGGGCGACGATTTGAGGTCCTCGTTGGTGGAAGCGCTTAGCAAGACCCGATTTGCTAAAGATGGCGAGTACCTCACCTTCGGCGTTGAGAGCCCGCTACTTCGCGAAGAGGTGATCGCCCGCCTGAAGGTCAAAGGCGTGTTTCCCGATGCAACCTTCGCGCGCGAGATAGTACGGTTACGGGTCGACGCCTTTGTTGAATTCCTCGCAGACATCGTCGACCCAGAAACTAAGGAGAGTTTTATAAAGAGGCTCACCAAGGACAAACAATTACCAGACACGAGCTTCGCCGCCTTAGCCAGAAATGTTTTAGACAAGCTCGGAGAGAAAATAGCAGGTGAGGCGGGCAAAGCAATTGGAGGTGCCGTTGTTGATGGCGCCAAAGTCGTTTTGACCCCTGCCGCAGCGCAAGTGAGTGGATTTATCACAAGCCTACTTACAGGGAAGGGCAACGATGCCGCGAAGGTCGTGGCGTGGATCGAGGTGTGAGCGGCCTGCCCCGCACGTCTTCAGGTAAAATTTCGAAAGTGCCGTAGTGAGGTCTTCGGGTAGGATTGGGTCGCAGTTGAGGTCTGTGGTTACCCCGTGGTTGCAGTTTCCTGCCTCCATCGCGGTGCCATCAGGTCGAGCGTAGTTCAAACAATTCCGCAGAAACACTCGAGTACCCCTCCAGAGTCCCGCATTGGTTTTGGATTACTCCGGTGAATTGTCGTGAACAGCAAGTAAGCAGGGCGACAATTTGATTCAGCCATTCCTAAACCGAAGGTCGGAGGTTCGAGTCCTCCCGGGACCGCCATCAATCCAGTCCACCCCGAACGCCGACGCGACCCGGTTCGTTGACTCCCCAATGTTGTTCTTGTTTTGTTCACACATGAGCAACCGACGACAGCGCATCTTCTCCGACAGTGAGGCCGCCGATCTTCTTCGGGCCGTCCAGGACTGCCGCCAGGCCGCGGTCCTGGCTCTCGGCCGGGTGCCCATCCAGGCGGAGGGCAGGCAGGTGGTGGTCGACCTGCTCGGCGTCCTCGACGCCGTGGCCGAGGCCCTGACCGGGGATCGGGAACGGCTGTGGGCGAGGGCCCACTCGACGCCGAAGCGGCAGCCGGGCGGGTAGCCGGGCCGGGTCCGGCATCCGCCACCGGTCAAGCGTCGCTATGGCCCGCCGATCACCGCGCGCCTGCGCCCTTGGTGTTCTGATTGGTCCACATGATGCTGGCGTGCCGGCCGCCGGGCTCGCGCTCGAGGTCGTAGCAGTCCCCGGGCGGACCGGGGGTAAGCGCAGCGTCGATTTCTGCACGGTCCTCGTCGGTGAGACGCAGGGCGGCGATGCTGACGATGTCGGCGAGGTGCTCGGCAGTGCGGGCGCCGACGATGGCCGTCGCGACGCCCGGACGGTCGAGCACCCAGCGCGTCGCCACCGCGGTGAGGCTGACGCCGCGCCGTCGCGCGACACGGTCGAGGGCCTGCAGCAGCGACTGGAACGCCGCCCACGAGCCGAACTCGTCGATGATCAGCCGGTACTTCACCAGCGAGCGGTTGGCGAAAGGCGGTTCCGGGTCCGGCGCTCCCAGCCACCGCGCCGACAGGAATCCCCCGGCCACCGCACCGTAGCACTGCAGGGCGATGCCGTGGTCCCGGGCATAGGCTGAGAGCCCATGCTCCGGGCGGCGGTCGAGCACGGAGTACTGGAGCTGGTTCGAAACCAGCGGAAGCCCGGCGTCGACGAAGGCGCGCAGACGCGCGGTGTCGAAGTTCGTGGCGCCGAGGAGGTCGATCTTGCCGGCGACGCGCAGGTCGGCGAGCCAGCCCATGGCCTCGACCGCGCCGGGCACGGCATAGTCCCACCAGTGGAACTGCACCATGTCGAGCACGTCGACCCCGAGGCGGTCGAGCGAGCGGTCCACGAGCGCGACGAGGTCGGCGCGGCGCAGCACCGGGAGCTGGTCGCGGTCGGGCACGATCTTGGTGTGGATCTTCACCGTGCGGGCCAGCTCGGGATGCTGCCGCCGGAACGCGCCGATGGTCTCCTCGACGCCGACATAATGGTCCGCGCAGTCGAAGGCCGTCACGCCCGCCTCGACGAACCGCCGCATGCCGGCCACAGCCTCCTCGCGCGCGACGGACGGGCCGTGCCGCTCGGCGAGCTGCCAGTTGCCCTTGACGATCCGGGAGATGCGATAGCCCGGTGCGATCTCGACTGTTTCCACGATGATTCCTCTTGCCCGGCGCGGATCATGGCGAGGAACGCCGGGCGGGACAACCGATCACGTCCGCCCGTCAGGCGCCCCGGCGGAATCCCTCCGAGGCTTCCATCAGGCGCTTGGTATAAGGGTCGGAGACATGGCGCCGGGCGAGGTCGGCCGAGGACAGCTCCTCGACGCGCCGTCCCCGCTGCATCACCATCAGCCGCTCGCACATGTGGGTGACCACCGCGAGATCGTGGCTGACCATGACGAAGGTGAGCCCGTGGCGGCGGCGCATGTCCTCGAGCAGGTTCAGCACCTCCGCCTGCACCGAGGCGTCGAGCGCCGAAGTCGGCTCGTCGAGCAGCAGGATCTGCGGCTCTAGGATCAGCGCGCGGGCGATGGCGACGCGCTGGCGTTGTCCGCCTGAGAGCTGGTGCGGGTAGCGGAAGCGGAATCCGGAGCCCAGCCCCACCTCGTCGAGCGCCCGCTCGATGCGCGCCTCGGCGTCCCCGATATCGTGGATGGCCAGCGGCTCGGCGAGGATCCGGTCCACCGTCTGGCGCGGATGCAGCGAGCCGTAGGGATCCTGGAACACCATCTGCAGCGTGCGCCGATACGCCTTCGTGCCCGGCTCGGGCAGCCCGGCCGCACCGATGAGAGACACCGTGCCGGCCGTGCGCGGGGCGAGGCCGCAGACGGCGCGCAGCACCGTGGACTTGCCCGATCCCGATTCCCCGACGATGCCGAAGCTCTCGCCCGGCTCGACGCGCATCGACACGTCGTCGACGGCGATGAAATCGTCGTAGACGACCCGCAGCCCCTCGATCGAGAGCCCCGCCTTCACGACGCCCACTCCGGCCTGCGGTCGAGGGTCGGCAGCGGATGGCGATCCTCGCCGAGCCGCGGCAGGCAGTTGACGAGCCCTCGCGTATAGGGGTGCTTGGCCTCGTGCAGGCGTCCGGCCGAGACTTCCTCGACGATCCGGCCGGCATACATCACGAGAATGCGGTCGCAGAAGGTCGAGACGAGCCGCAGGTCGTGCGAGATGAAGATCAGCCCCATGCCGCGCTCGGCCACCAGCCGGTCGAGGATCGCCAGCACCTGGAGCTGGACCGTCACGTCGAGCGCGGACGTCGGCTCGTCGGCGATCAGCAGGTCGGGCTGGGCGATGAGCATCATCGCGATCATGGCGCGCTGGCCCATGCCGCCGGAAACCTCATGCGGGTAGAGATCGAACATGCGCTGCGGGTCGTCGATCTGCACCTGGCGAAGGGTCTCGAGCGCGCGCTCGCGGCCCTCCCGCCGGGACACGCGCGCATGCGCGTCCAGCGTCTCGACGATCTGGTCGCCGATCGTCATCACCGGGTTCAGCGAGAACTTCGGGTCTTGCAGGACCATGGCGATTCGCCCGCCGCGCAGCGCGCGGCGCTGTTTCGGCGGGCAGGTCATCAGGTCGATCCCGTCGAAGGCGAGGCGGCGGGCGGTGACGCGCCCCTCGGGCGCGGTCAGGCCCAGGATGGCGCGGCCCGTCTGCGACTTGCCCGAGCCCGATTCGCCGACGATGCCGAGCCGCTCGCGCCCCAGCGTGAAGGACACGCCGCGCACGGCCTCGGTCATGCCGCCGTCGCGATCGGGAAAGGCGACGCGCAGGTCGTCGACGACCAGAAGGTCGCTGCGGCGGCTCGCCTCGTTCATTTCGCCCCCTTGGGGTCCAGCGCGTCACGCAAACCGTCGCCGAGCAGGTTGAAGGCCAGGCTGACGATGAAGATCGCCGCGCCCGGCGCCGCCGCCACCCACCACTGGTCGAGCACGTAGAGCCTGCCGTTTGCGATCATCGCGCCCCACTCCGGCGTCGGCGGCTGCGCGCCGAGGCCGAGGAAGCCGAGTCCGGCGGCGGTGAGGATGATGCCGGCCATGTCGAGCGTCACGCGCACGATCACCGAGGAGACGCACAGCGGCATGATGTGGCGCAGCACGATCCGCCAGGGCGACGCGCCGATGAGTTGCACGGCGGCGATGTAGTCCGCCTGCCGGATGGTCAGCGTCTCGGCCCGCGCGATGCGCGCATAGGGCGGCCACGACGTGATGGCGATCGCGATCACCGCGTTCTCGATGCCCGGCCCCAGCGCGGCTACGAAGGCCAGCGCGAGGATCAGCCGCGGGAAGGCGAGGAAGATGTCCGTGATCCGCATCAGGGCGGCATCGACCAGCCCGCCCGAATAGCCGGCCACGGTGCCGACGGCGAGCCCGATGGGTGCGGCGAGCACGGCCACCAGCACCACCACGAAGAGCGTGATGCGCGAGCCGTGGATGATGCGCGAGAGGATTTCGCGGGCCTGGTCGTCCGTGCCGAACCAGTGCGCGGCCGCCGGCGGCAGAAGCCGGGTCGTCCGCAGGTCGCCGATGTAGGGGTGGTAGGGCGCGAGCTGGTCGGCGAAGATCGCGACGAGCACGAGGGCGAGGACGATGCCCAGCCCCAGCATGGCCAGCCGGTTGCGCGCGAAGGTGCGCCACCCGGCATAGGCGCGGCCGAACGCCGCCTGCCGGCGCGAGCGCGGGCGCTCGGACAGCAGCCAGTCGCGCAGGCTCTCGCGCGGGACCTCGACGCTGCTCAACGCACCCTCGTGCGCGGGTCGAGCAGCCGGTACAGCACGTCCGACAGCAGGTTGAGGCCGATGAAGATCGAGCCGACGACGATGGTCCCGCCCAGCACGGCGTTCATGTCGGCGTTCTGCAGCGAGTTGGTGATGTAGAGGCCGAGTC
>JAIYAB010000151.1 GCA_027489275.1 Hyphomicrobiales bacterium | reverse complement strand
TGCGATGGCGAACAGGCGGGGATCCATCTTGGTCGGCTCGTCGCGCCGCCAGTCCCGCAGCGCCCAGTTCAGCTTGTCGAGCCCGGCGCGGTCGTAGGAGCCGTTACGCTTGTAGGTGATCGCAACCGATTCCTTGGTGTGCGTATGGTAGATCTCGAGGGTGCGGGTGTCGCCGTTGGCCACCGCGTTGCCGAGCTGCCCGGTGCCGGCGACGACAAGAACGATGGCTCCGAAGACGGGCGCCGCCGATCGGCTACGCCACAGGGTCGAAACGCGCGTGGCTGGAAAAGAGACCAACGGCTCAACTCACGGATGCAGCGCGACTCAGCGCCGGTCGCGGCATTGTCGCCGCTATGCTGAACAGAAGCTTGCGCAATTCGGTTAATGGCACCTTAACCCCCAGCCGGCGCCCTGCGAAGGGTGGCGCAGCCTGGGCCGCGCCGCAATCGGCAAGGACGTTGATCCTCACCCACGGCAGCGGTTATGCCGAAATGGTGGCGAAATTCGGTCGCGCAGCCTGTCGCCCGCGCACGCGGCGCAGGCTCTTGCCGGACCTACTGCGCGCGGCTGCGCTGGAGCTGCGCGTAGCGCCGTCCGTCTGCGCCGAGCCCGAGCGCGGTCCTGATCCGGCCGTCGTGGCCGTAGAGGTCGTTCACCCGCTGGAGCCGTCCTGCCTCGTCCACGGTGACGGTGAAATAGGCCAGGTGCACCGGCAAGGGCGTCTTGAGCCGGATGGTCCGCTCCCCCTTGCCGATCATCGCCCGCATCCGCGCCTCGGTGAAGCCTTGCTCGCCCAGCACGAACTCTGCCAGCCGGAACGGCTGGTCCACGCGCACGCAGCCATGGCTGTAGGCCCGCTGCTGGGTCGCGAAGAGGCTGCGCTTGGGCGTGTCGTGCAGGTAAACGGAGTGCTGGTTGGGGAACATGAACTTGATGAATCCCAGCGCATTACGCTCGCCGGGCGGCTGCCGCACCGAGATCGAGTTGCCCCGCCGGATCACCTCGTAGCCGCGCTTGGCCGCCCAGTCCGGATCCGCCGCGAGGCCCGGCAGGACCTCCTTGCGCAGGATCGACGGCGGGATGTGCCAGTACGGGTTGACGATGACGTGGTCCATCGCATGCGAGAACACCGGCGTCGGCGTCTCCGTCTTGCCGACGATCACACGCGCGGTGTGGATCACCTCGCCGGCATCGACCAGCCGGAGCGTGAACTCCGGCAGATTGACGAAAATGTGCCGCTCGCCGAGGTCGCGCGGAAGCCAGCGCCAGCGCTCCATGTTGGCCACGATATCGGCCAGCGCAAAAGCGCTCGCCGGCCGGGCGCCCTGCAGCGCGGAGATCGTACGCGGGTCGAGCCGGCCAGTGGCCGGCAGCCGGCGCTCGCGCTGGAACGCACGCACGGCATCGGCCAGGGCTGCGTCGTAGACAGTGTCGTCACCGCCCGCCACGCCCAGCCGCTCGCGCAGAAGCGGCACGCGGGGATCATCCATCCCCACGCTGAGAACGGGTCCGTCACCCAGCGTCGGGCGTGGGGAAATGGTCGCCGTCGTGTCCCGTAACTCGGCAAGCTTGCGCCTCAAGGCGACATAACCGGCGTGCCTCGGCTGGTAGTCCGCCAGAACGGCGGCGGGGTCGGCGGCCGCCAAGAGGGCAGCCAGCACCTCGTCGGGCTTGGGCACCTCCAGATCCGGCGTCAGCATCGTCGACAGTCGGCTCGGCTCCAGCCGCCCGCCCCGCGCGTCGCGCGCATAGGCGAAGGCCGAAGCGGAAAGCGTGAATTCCGCCTGCGCCAGCACGGCCGGCCGGGCATCCGGACCCGCCAGCAGGACGGGGTAGGCATCCGGATCCATGCCGTCCAGATCGGCCGTCTGCACCTGCCGGGCAACGGCCTTGGCGGCGGTCGTCAAGGCCTTGTCCTTCACCCAGAGCGGCTCGAAATCGCGCGCAGAATAGAAGGCGACGAGCGCCTCGCGGTCGCGCTTCGACAGAATCAGCCCCTGCGGGAACGCGAGCGGCCCCGTGGTGGCGAGGTCGCGCAAGGCGACCGAAACCGGATCGTCGGGGAAATCGACGGCAAGTGTCGGATAAACGGGCAGCGGAGCCGCAACGTCGACGGGCGGCGGAGCGCCCGTGTCCGGCGGCGCGACGGCGACCGCAGGGCTCGCCGGTTCGAGTTCGGGCGCCAGCGGATAGGGCGGATCGGCCACCACGATCGCCGGCGGCGCATCGAAAGCCGGGCGCAAGGGCGTGTCCGAAAGCACGGGAGCAGACGAAGGCGACGTCGGTTCGGCGATCACCACCGTCGGCAGTTCGGACGGCGGCGGCACCGCATCGCGAATGAGATCGTCGGCCGTGGCGAAATCGGCAGGGGACGGGATCGATGGATAGTCGGGCAGCGGCAGATCTTGCGCCGGGTCTGTCATGACGGTGAACGCGTCGGGCGACGGTCGTCCGGCGTCGTTCGCCTGCGCGGCAGGCAGCTGCCACGCACAAACGGCGAACATGGAGACGCCCGCCAGAAATGCGCGCAATTGCCTCGGGGCCATCAGAACTCCTGTCCGAATCCCGGTGATTCGCCGCTCGATTGTTCTCAAGTCTTCCGCGCGACAGCGCAAGCCTGACGGATTTGCCGACGACGATGGTTCCAGCGCGGGTCCTCGTCAGGCGGCCGCGTCGGCTTGCCCGTCGCTGCCGCCATCGAGACCGTATTCCTTTAACTTTCTGTAAAGGGTGGAGCGGCCGATCCCCAGCTTTCGCGCCATTTCGGTCATGTGCCCCCGGTAGTGATCGAGGGCGAAGCGGATGATCTCCTCTTCCAGCGCGACGAGCGGCCGCATGTCGCCCGTCTCGTCGAGCATGGCGAGCCGGCCGACCCCGTGGAACCCCGACCCGAGTTCGGCCGCTGGCGCCGGCGCCAGCGTCTCGGGGCGGAACGCGGGCAGCGGCGGCACGCGCACGTCGAACCCGTCCACCTGCGCCGCGATCTGGGGGAACTCGGCGACGCCGAGTTCATCGCCGTCGCAGAGAACGACGGCGCGGAAGATGGCGTTCTCGAGCTGCCTGACGTTGCCCGGCCACGCATAGCTCGCAAGAAGCGCGATCGCCTCGGCGGAGATGCCGCGGATGCGCTTGCCTTCCTCCGCGGCAAAGCGCGCGGCGAAGCGGCCTGCGATGTCGGCGATGTCCTCCCGCCGCGAGCGCAGCGGCGGAATGGTGATGGGGAACACGTTCAGGCGGTAGAACAGGTCCTCGCGGAAGCGGCCCTGCTTCACGAGCTCGATCAGGTTCTGGTTGGTCGCGGACATCAGGCGGATGTCGACCTTCACCGAGCGCCGCCCGCCGACGGGATCGACCTCGCCCTCCTGGATGGCGCGCAGCAGCTTCACCTGCGCGTCCAGCGGCAGCTCGCCGATCTCGTCCAGGAACAGCGTGCCGCCGTGCGCCTCGACGAACTTGCCGACGTGCCGCTCGGTCGCGCCCGTGAAGGCTCCCTTCTCGTGGCCGAAGAGGATCGACTCGACGAGGTTGTCGGGAATGGCGCCGCAGTTCACTGTGATGAAGGCCTTGCCGCGGCGGTCCGATGATCCCTGGATCGCGCGCGCCAGCAGCTCCTTGCCGACGCCGGACTCGCCTTCGATCAGCACCGGGATCGACGACTTCGCGGCCCGCTCGGACAGCCGCATCACCCGCGCCATGTCGGGGCTCCGCGTCGCGAGATCCTTGAAGGTCAACGCGTTGCTCGCGTGCCGCGTCATGCGGCGCAGCTCGTTCTCGAGCGCGCCCGCGCGCAGGGCGTTCTGGACGGACACGGCCAGGCGTTCGGCGCCCACCGGCTTGACGACGAAGTCGGCCGCGCCGGCCTTCATGGCGGCGATGACCGCCTCGATCGAGCCGTTTGCGGTCTGGACGATGACAGGGAGGTCGCTTCCTGCCCGGGACAGGGCGCCGAGCACCGCCATTCCATCGAGGTCCGGCATCACAAGATCGAGAACGACGAGATCGACCGGGGAGGGCGCCGAGCCCTGCAGGATCGAGAGCGCCTCCTGGCCGCCCTGCGCCAGCATCGTCTCGTATCCGAGACGCTTGAGCATGTTTTCCAGCAGGCGGCGCTGGATGGGATCGTCGTCGACGATCAGGATCGTTTTCATCATCTGGGACCGGGAGGCTGCCACGACGCGGTGTGTCGTTTCGGGGCAATCCTGCTCCGGCAGGGTAAACGACCCTTTAACGTGACGGCGGCGCGACGGCGAATGCCATTGATCAGGCCGCATGGCTGCCGATATGTGAAGCCGGACACGTTCACAGAACGAGGCGCCACCCGGTGATGACGATGACCGACCGCAACGACCGCGCGTTCCTGCCGTCCGGAGGAGCCGGATCGCCCGGCGCTTCTCTCGCCGACCTGCCGGAGTGGAACCTCGCGGACCTGTACCCTGCGATGGATTCGCCGGTCTACCTCGGCGACGTCCAGAAGGCGGAGGCCGACTGCAAGGCGTTCGCCGACACCTACCGCGGCAAGCTGGACGCGCTCGTCGCCGGGCCCGAGCCCGAGCGCGCGCTGCACGAGGCGGTGGTGCGCTACGAGCAGATCGAGGATCGCCTGGGCCGCATCATCTCCTACGCCGGGCTCGTCTATGCCGGCGACACGACGGACCCGATCCGGGCCAAGTTCTACGGCGACGCGCAGGAGCGCCTCACGGCGGCGTCATCCGACCTGCTGTTCTTCCAGCTCGAGCTGAACCGGCTGGACGATTCGCTGCTCGACGCTCTGGCCGCGAAGCCCCCGCTGAGCCACTACCGGCCGTGGCTGGAGGACATCCGCAAGGAAAAGCCGTTCCAGCTCGACGACCGGATCGAGCAGCTTTTTCACGAGAAGTCCGTGACGAGCCGCGCGGCCTGGAACAGGCTGTTCGACGAGACGATCTCGTCGCTGAAGTTCAAGGTCGGCTCAGAGGAGCTGACGCTCGAGCCCACCCTCAACCGCCTTCAGGACGCCGACGGCGAGGTGCGTCGCGAGGCGGCGGAGGCGCTGGCGGCGACGCTGAAGGACAACCTCCGCGTCTTCACGCTGATCACCAACACGCTGGCCAAGGACAAGGAGATCGCCGACCGCTGGCGCGGCTTCCGCGACGTGGCGGAGAGCCGGCACCTGTCCAACCGCGTCGAGCCCGAGGTCGTCGACGCGCTCGTGTCGGCCGTCCGTGAAGCCTATCCGCGCCTGTCGCACCGCTACTATGCGCTGAAGGCGCGATGGTTCGGCGTCGATGCGCTCAACCACTGGGACCGTAACGCGCCGCTGCCGAAGGTAGAGCAGCGCACGATTCCGTGGACCGAGGCGCGCGATACCGTGCTCGACGCCTATCGGGGCTTCTCGCCGCAACTCTCCGACATCGCGGCCCGCTTCTTCGACCGGCGCTGGATCGACGCGCCGGTGCGGCCCGGCAAGGCGCCGGGCGCCTTCGCCCATCCCACCGTGCCCTCGGCGCACCCCTACGTGCTTCTCAACTACCAGGGCCGGCCGCGCGACGTGATGACGCTCGCCCACGAACTGGGCCACGGCGTGCACCAGGTTCTCGCCGCGCCCAACGGCGCGCTGATGGCTCCGACACCCCTGACGCTGGCGGAGACCGCCTCGGTCTTCGGCGAAATGCTGACCTTCCGCGCGCTGCTCGCCCGCACGACGGACAAGGCCGCGCGCAAGGCCATGCTGGCGGCCAAGGTCGAGGACATGATCAACACGGTCGTGCGCCAGATCGCCTTCTACAGCTTCGAGCGCGACATCCATACGCGCCGGGCCGGCGGCGAACTAACGGCCGAGGACATCGGCAAGGCATGGCTCGCGGTGCAGACCGAGAGCCTCGGCCCCGCCATCCGTATCGGGCCCGGCTACGAGACCTTCTGGGCCTACATTCCCCACTTCATCCACTCGCCGTTCTACGTCTACGCCTATGCGTTCGGGGACTGCCTCGTGAACTCGCTCTACGGCGTCTACGAGAAGTCCGACGCGGGCTTCGCCGAGCGCTACCTTGCCATGCTCGCGGCCGGCGGCACGAAGCACCATACGGAACTCCTCGCGCCGTTCGGCCTCGACGCGCGCGAGCCGGCCTTCTGGCAGATCGGCCTGTCCCTCATCGAGCGGCTGATCGGCGAACTGGAAGGGATGGAGTGAGGGGCGGGCTGGTGGCCGTCGTTAGTTGATGTTATACGTTTCGTATAACGAGGTCATGTCATGAACCATCCTGCGCGCCCGCCCGGCTCGGCGACTCTTCAGGTTCGTAAAATCGGAAACTCCATCGGAGTCATCCTTCCGAAGGAGCTTCTCGCGCGGCTCAAGCTGCAGGAGGGAGATGTCCTCCATGTCATCGAGGAGCCCGAGCGCGGCCTTCGGTTGACGCCGTATGACCCGCACCACGCCAAAGGCATGGAACTGGCTCGCCAGATGTTCCGCGACTACGCGGACACGTTCAAGGCGCTGGCGAAGTGACGCCCGATGGACCAGGAGCCGATCTGGCTGTCGCCGGACCTGCTGCTCGACATCCACGCCGAGCAGCTGTCGATTTTCGGAGGACCGCCCGGTCTTCGTGACCGGGGTCTCCTCGAATCCGCCCTGGACAGGCCGCGAAACAAGTTCGCCTATGGCGAAAGCGACATCGTCGCGCTGGCGGCGTCGTATGCTTATGGTGTAGCGCGCAACCACCCCTTCATCGACGGCAACAAGCGCGCGGCGTTTGCAGCAATGGGCGTGTTTCTCGGCCTCAACGGCTTGGCGTTCCAGGCGCCGCCGGAACAGGCAACCGCCGCAATCCTCATGCTGGCGTCCGGCGAGTGGTCCGAGGAGCAGTTTGCGGGCTGGTTGATTGCCCATGTCGCGGCTGCGTCACCCTGAACGGGTCGACTTTCCACCCGCAGAGTCCCATATCCCGCCCATGAGCACACGAGACGAGGAAGCCAATCGCCTTTCCGCGCGCATGTCGCGCTATGCGCGGGTGGGCGCCAATGTGGGCGGGGTCGCCGCGCGTATCGCGGGGACGCGCATTTTCGGCATGGAAGACCGCGACCGCGGCAACGCCGCCGCGCTGATGCAGGCGCTGGGCGGGCTGAAGGGCCCGATCATGAAAGTCGCGCAGCTCATGGCGACCGTGCCCGACGCGCTGCCGCCGGAGTACGCCGAGGAGCTCTCCAAGCTGCAGAGCGAAGCGCCCCCGATGGGGCCCGCCTTCGTAAAGCGGCGGATGATGGCCGAGCTGGGCCCGGACTGGCAGGGCCGCTTCGGCTCCTTCGACCTGCGCTCCGCCGCCGCCGCCTCGCTTGGGCAGGTGCACCGGGCGACAACGAAGGCGGGCGAGCCGCTGGCCTGCAAGCTGCAGTACCCGGACATGCAGTCGGCGGTCGAGGCCGACCTGCGCCAGCTCGACCTCCTGTTCGCCGTCCACCGGCGAATGGACCCGGCCATCGACACGCGCGAGATCGCCAAGGAAATCGGTGCGCGGGTGCGCGAGGAACTGGACTATCGGCGCGAGGCGCGGCACGCGCGGCTCTACGCCAACATGCTGCGCGACGAGAAGCTGGTGCGCGTGCCGGCGGTGCACGAGGATCTGTCGACCGCGCGCCTCCTGACACTCGGCTGGCTCGACGGCGAGAAGCTTCTGAACTTCAGGGAGCATTCGCAGGAGGAGCGCAACCGCATTGCCACGGCCATGTTCCGCGCCTGGTGGCTGCCCTTCAGCCAATACGGGGTCATCCACGGCGACCCTCATCTCGGCAACTACACCGTCTTCACCGAGGACGGCTCCCCGCAGGGCATCAACCTGCTCGACTATGGCTGCATCCGCATCTTCCCGACGAGCTTCGTCGGCGGCGTGGTGGACCTCTACAAGGGCCTGCTGGCGGACGACCAGGAGCGTGTCGTCCACGCCTACGAGACGTGGGGCTTCCGCAACCTGAAGAAGGACCTCATCGAGATCCTGAACATCTGGGCGCGGTTCATCTACGGGCCGATCCTCGACGACCGCGTGCGCACCATCGCCGACGGCGTGAGCCCGGGCGAATACGGGCGGCGCGAGGCCTTCGCCGTGCACAAGGCCCTCAAGGAAAAGGGCCCCGTCACAGTGCCGCAGGAGTTCGTGTTCATGGACCGCGCCGCCATCGGCCTTGGCGGCGTGTTCCTGCACCTCACCGCCAAGCTGAACTTCTACCGCCTGTTCAACGAGGCCATCGACAACTTCTCGCTCGAGACCGTCGGCCGCCGGCAGGCGGACGCGCTGACCTCGGTCGGCCTCGTTCCGCCCGCCGCGATGCCTGTCAGCGCCGCGCGAGGTCGCCGAGCAGGCTCGCCGCCACGGTGAGCTTGGAGAGCGTCAGGCCCGACGAGGCGATCGTCTCGACGCTCGCCAGGATCCGCTCGACTTCGTTCCCGCGCTTGCGTCCCCACGCCGTCACGGCCTCAGTGCCATGCCCCTCGCCGGCCATGGCCACTTCGCTCGTGAGAGCGCGGTGCGCGCCCTCGATGGTCGCCAGCGCGCGGTCGAGAGCGAGCCTGTCGTAGTAGTCGGCCAGCGGCACGTCGCGCGAGGCGACGACGATCTCCGCGATCCGGAAGCGGGCCGCCACGGCGAAGTGCGTCGCCGCGGCCTCGACGATCGGCTGTCCCGTCTTCTCCGCCACCAGCACCACGTCCGGGGCCGCTATGAGCGCTGGAAGCAGCGCCATGCGCACCGCCAGGGCCTCCGGCACGCCTTCGGCCATCAGGGCTGCCGCGCGACGGCCGGCATGCTCGGTCTGCGCCGTGCTGAGAGAGGAGGCCAGTGAGGCCTCCACCGCGGCGATGCCGGGACGGAACCGACGCACCGTCGCGTCCAGCCCGTCGCCGGCGAGATCGACATGGCGGATGAACCACACGAGCCGCGACAGCAGCAGATCCTGCGCCGCGCCGTACAGCCTGAGCTGCGCCGATCCCGGCACCTTTCCGTCCAGCTTGTCGATGGCGCGGTTGATCGAGAGCAGGTCGTAGCTGTCGCGCACAGCGGCATAGGCGGTGGCGATCGTCGCCGCGTCGGCGCCCGTCTGGTCAGCAAGGCGGACGACGACCGACGGCCCGGCCCGGTTGACGACGGCGTTGGCAAGCTGGGTCGCGATGATCTCGCGGCGCAGGCGATGGCCAGCGATGGCGTCGG
>JAIYAB010000385.1 GCA_027489275.1 Hyphomicrobiales bacterium | reverse complement strand
AGGTGCAGCGGCGGCGCGTAGGACACCGCCGTCGGAATGCCGCGCTCCGCGAGATCCTTGCGCACCCGATCGCGGTCGTCGACGTGGACCACGTAGTTGCGGAACGCGTGGTCGACACGCGGCGACGGCGTCGGACAGTCGACCGGAGCCCCGGCCAGCGCCTGCGCGTAGTCCGCCGCCTGCCGGCGCCGCGCGGCGAGGCTCGCCGGCACGTCGGCGAGCTTGACGCGCAGCACCGCCGCCTGGATCTCGTCCATGCGCTCGTTGAGGCCCTCGGTCTCGTGGTGGAGCATGGTCTGCGCCGCGCCGGCCATGTGCCGCGCGCGCGACTGGCCGTAGGCGGCGATCTTCTGCATGCGTTCGGCGAGCGCGCCGTTCGCCGTGACGCAGGCCCCGCCGGAGCCCAGCGAGCCGAGATGCTTGGTCGGCGCGAAGCTGAAGCAGGTCACGTCGGCGATGGTGCCGACGCGATGCCCGTCGATCGCGGCGCCGAGCGCGAGGCAGGCGTCCTCGATCACGGCGATGCCGTGCCGGCGCGCGAAGGCGACGATCTCGGGCATGGCCGCCGGATGGCCGAACAGGTCGACCGGCAGGATCGCCCGCGTCCGCGGCGTCACCGCCGCCTTCATCGCCTCGACGTCCATGGTCAGCGAGACCGGGTCGACGTCGACCCACACCGGCACGGCTCCGACGAGCCGGACCGCCGAGGTGCTGGCGATGTCGGTGTTGGCGACGGTGATCACCTCGTCGCCACGCCCGACGCCGAGCGCCAGCAGCGCCACCTTGAGGGCTGCGGTGCCGGAGTTCACGGTCACGGCGTGCGGCGCGCCGAGCCAGGCGGCGAACTCCGCCTCGAAGGCGGGCACCTCCGGTCCCCAGTCCAGCCGCCCGCTCTCCAGCACCTTGAAGATCGCCCCGTCGATCGCCTCCTTCCGGCGGCGATAGAGGAGGGCGTGGTCGTAATAGGGGACCGCCATGGCCTCAGGCCTTGCGGCGGGCGACGGCGATGCACTCGATCTCCAGACGCACCTCCGGGGAACCGAGCGCCTTGATCACCACGCCGGTATGCGGCGGCCGGTGGGAGCCGAACCAGGCGAGGCGGATCGGCGTCACCTTGGCGGAGTCGGCGCCGTCGACGAGGTAGGTCGTCACCTTGACGATGTCGTTTCGCGTCGCGCCGCAATGGGCGAGCACCTTCTCCAGATGCGCGAGCACGGCATGCGCCTGCGCCGCCGCGTCGTTGGGGCCGATCACCTTGCCGTCGATGTCCTTGGCCACCTGTCCGGCGACGAAGATGAAGTCGCCCACGCGGGCGGCGTGCTCGTAGGTCGGCCCCTTGAACATGTCGGGCGGGCTCAGCAGTTCGATGGTCGGTCCGGTATCGTCGCTCATGTCAGCTCCTCCAGGGTCCCCCGTCGCGGCGTCTCACCGCGTCGAGCATGGTTTCGTCGAAGTCGGTCGAGGGTTCGCGCGGGCCGCTCTCCGCGATCTCCCGGATTGCGGCCTGCACCGAAGGGGCGGTGTAGTAGGCGCGGTACACCGCTTCGGCGAGCCGGTCGGCGGAGCGCGGGAGGCGCGCCGCGAGGCCGGCCAGCGCCGCGTCCGGATCCTGCCTCCCCCCGGCGAGCAAGGCGAGCGCGTCGGGCGGCAGTTCCTGCGACAGCGCCTGAGCCATGCTCGCCGCGTCGATCACATCCGATGCAGCCGGCCATCTGTTGTCGTGACCGGGGATCATCGCGTCCACTAGGATGCGAAGGACGTCCTTGTCGATCATCGCACGCTCCGGGGCGTCAGGTGCGAAGCTGGTGGGGGAGAATGAACGACATCGAAGCCGACGTGGTCGTCGTGGGCACGGGACCGACCGGAGCAGCCGCCGCGTGGCGGCTGGCGACGCAGGGTCTCGACGTGCTGTGCGTGGAGCGCGGCGGCTTCGTCGATGCGGCGGCGACGCCCGCCGGCGCACCCGACTACGAGGTGCAGCGCCGCGGCCGCTGGCACGCCAACCCCAATGTCCGCCGCTGGGAGGACGACGAGCCGGTCGACGACGCCGACAGCCCCATCAGGCCGATGGTCGGCCACGCCGTGGGCGGCAGTTCGATCTGGTGGTCCGCCCACATGCCCCGCTTCCGGCACGAGGACTTCCGCATGCGCTCGCTCGACGGCGTGGGCGACGACTGGCCGATCGACCACGACACGCTGGCGCCCTGGTACGAGCTCAACGAGACGGAGATCGGGCTGGGCGGCGTGCCCGGCGACCCGTCCGCTCCGCCCCGCCGCAACGCCCTGCGCACGCTCCCGACCGCCGGTTCCAGCGGCCGCCGCTTCGCCGGCGCGTTCGACCGGCTGGGGTGGCACTGGTGGCCGGTCGACCTGACGCTCGGCCGGCCCGAGGACGGCGACGAGCCGTGCACCCACATCGGCCCCTGCGACGTCGGCTGCGCGGCGCGCAGGCGCCAGTCCGCCGATGCGATCTACATGCGCCGGGCCATGCGCGCCGGCGCGCGGGTGCTGACCCGGACCCGTGCACTGGAACTGGAACACGACGCCGACGGCCGCGTCACGGCCCTCGTCTGCGCCGGGGACAGCGGCCGATTCCGCGTCAAGGGCCGCCGGTTCCTGGTGGCCGCGAACGGCATGGGCACGCCGAGATTGCTCCTCCTGTCCCGCTCCGGCGCTTTCCCGGACGGCCTCGGCAACCGGACGGGGCTCGTGGGTCGCAACCTGATGTTGCATCCCTACGCCAAGGTGGAAGGCCTTTTCGACGAGCCGCTGGGCAGCTTCACGTCGGGGCAGAAGGCGGGGATCATCTCGTTCGAGTTCTTCTCGACCCGCCCCGACGCCGGCTTCCTGCGGGGCGTCAAGCTCCAGCTCAATTTCGGCCCGCAGCCCTACGCGCTGGCCATGGGCGCGACGCTGGGGACGCGATTGCCGTTCGGCCGGGCGCATCATGCCGAATTCGAGCGCCGGTTCGACAGGATCGCCGGCATCAGCATCTGCGCCGAGGACCTGGCGGAGCCGGACAACCGGATAACGCTGTCCGAAACCCTGGTCGACAGGGACGGGCTGCCCGCGCCCAAATGGACCTACCGCCTGTCGGACAACTCCCGCCGCAGCCTCGACTTCGGCATGGCCCGCGCCGCGCAGGTGCTGCGGGAGGCAGGGGCCGGGGATCTCTTCGAGACCCCGCTCCAGCGCGACGCCGGCTTTCACATCATGGGGACGACCCGCATGGGAACCGATCCCGAGACCTCTGTCGTCGACCCCTTCGGCCGCGTTCACGACAGCCCAAACCTGTACGTGATCGACGCCAGCGTCTTCGTGACGTCCTCGTCCGTGAACCCGACGGCGACCGCGCAGGCGCTCGCCCTGCGCACCGCCGACCATGTCGCAGCCGGCCGCGCCGCCGCCTGACCGCCCCGCCGGACGGCCGGCGGGGGTCACGCGACGTCGTCCCTGATGCAGGCCTTGAAATGCCCCGGCGCGACCTGCCGCAGCGGCGGCACGGTGGTCGCGCACGCGTCGACGGCGAAGGGGCAGCGCGTGCGGAAGACGCAGCCGGAGGGCGGATTGGCCGGGCTCGGAATGTCGCCCGCCAGCACCATGCGGCGACGCGGCGCGTCGGGGTCGGCCACCGGCGCGGCGGCGAGCAGCGCCCTCGAATAGGGGTGCTGCGGCGCGGCGAACAGCCGCTCCACCGGCGCCATCTCCATGACCTTGCCGAGATAGAGCACGATCACGCGGTCGCAGATGTACTCGACGACGCTGAGGTCGTGCGAGATGAACAGCATGGCGAGGCCGTACTCGCGCTGCAGCCGCGCCATCAGGTTGATGATCTGCGCCTGGATCGACACGTCGAGCGCGGAGACGGGCTCGTCCGCCACGATGAGGTCGGGCTCCACCGCCAGCGCGCGTGCGATGACGATGCGCTGGCGCTGGCCGCCCGAGAATTCGTGCGGATAGCGGTCGGCGTGCTGGGCCGAGAGCCCGACGCGCTCGAGGATTTCGACCACCGCCTCCTGCCGGCTGCGGCCGCGCCACAGATCATGGATCGTCAACGCCTCGGCCAGCGCCGAACCGACGCGCAGGCGCGGGTTGAGGCTGGCGAACGGATCCTGGAAGACGATCTGCATCCGCCGGCGGAACGGCCGCATCGCCGCCCGGTCGATCGTGGTGATGTCGGTCCCTTCGTACCGGATCTGCCCGGCGGT
>JAIYAB010000141.1 GCA_027489275.1 Hyphomicrobiales bacterium | reverse complement strand
CACGACACTGGCGGGGGTCGTCCTGTTCACCATCGTCTCGAAGTTCCCGGAGTAGCGCGATGGCCGAAATCCGGGTCTCCGGCCTCCAGAAGCGCTTCGGCGATTTCGCCGCGGTGAAGGACTCCTCGTTCGTTGTCGAGGACGGCGAGTTCTTCTGCCTGCTCGGCCCCTCCGGCTGCGGCAAGACGACGACGCTGCGCATGATCGCCGGCCTCGAGCTCCCGACGTCGGGGGAGATTCGCCTCGCCGGCGACGACGTCACCTTCAAGCGCGCGTCGGAGCGTGACATCGCCTTCGTGTTCCAGCTTTTCGCGCTCTACCCGCACATGAACGTGCGCCGGAACATCGCCTTCCCGTTGGTGTCGCAGGGCGTTCCCAGAGCCGAGATCCGGCAGCGCGTGGAGGAGGCGGCGCGCATCCTGCGCATCGCCCATCTCCTCGACAGCCCGGTCTCGGGCCTTTCGGGCGGCGACCGGCAGCGCGTCGCGCTCGGCCGCGCCATCGTGCGCCGGCCCAAGGCCTTCATGATGGACGAACCGCTCGGCGCTCTCGACGCCGAGTTCCGCCACATCATGTGCGGCGAGCTGCGCGCCCTGCACGACCGCCTCGGGGCGACGACGCTCTACGTCACCCACGACCAGCTCGAGGCCATGTCCATGGCCGACAAGATCGCCGTGATGAATGAGGGGATCATCGAGCAGCTCGCGACGCCCCGTGAAATCTACGACCGCCCCGCGTCCCTGTTCGTCGCCGACTTCATCGGGTCGCCGCCCATGAACTTCCTGTCGCTGCGCGCCGGGCTGCCGGCCGGCGCGGACACGGTCGAGATCGAGGGCGCGCGGATCGCCATGCCGGCCCTGCGCGAACCGGTAGCCGAGGGCGATCTCGTGCTCGGAGCGCGGCCGGAGCACGTGCGCTTCTCGGACGCGTCGCCGCTTCGGGGGGAGGTGTTCGGCGTCGAATATCTCGGCACCACCCAGATCGTCACGCTCGTCACGCGCAGCGGCCGGGTCAAGGCGCGGCTGTCCTCCGATGTGCCGGCCCGCATCGGCGAGACGGTCGGCCTCACGCTGCGGCCGGAGAAGCTGTCCCTCTTCGACAAGGCGAGCGGGAAGGCGCTGCGCTCCGCGCTGCACGATGCCGCCGCCCAGACGCGCAGCGCCGCGATGGAGGCCCGCCATGGCTGAGGTGGTCCTGGATGGCGTCACCAAGCGCTTCAAGAGCCGCGCCGGCACGGTCGAGGCCATCGCCGACCTGTCGCTGACGATCGGCGACGGCGAGTTCATCGTCCTGCTCGGCCCCACCGGCGCCGGCAAGACGACGACACTGCGGCTCGTCGCCGGGCTGGAGACTCCCGAGGCCGGCCGGGTCTCCATCGGCGGCATCGACATGACGCGCCAGCCACCGGCCGCGCGCAATGTCAGCTTCGTCTTCCAGCAGTATTCGCTCTATCCGCACCTCTCGGTCTTCGACAACCTCGCCTTTCCGCTGCGCTCGCCCGCCCGCCGGGTGCCCGAGCCGGAGATCCAGGCGACCGTGCGCGAGGTCGCCCGCCTCCTGCGCATCGAGGACAAGCTAGGCAACCGCGCCACGCAGCTCTCCGGCGGCCAGATGCAGCGTGTCGCGATCGGCCGCGCTCTCGTGCGCCGGCCGTCGATCTATCTGATGGACGAGCCGCTCTCCTCGCTCGACGCCAAGCTGCGCGCCGACCTGCGCGTCGAGCTGAAGCGCGTTCAGGAGCAACTCGGCGCGACGATCCTCTACGTCACCCACGACCAGACTGAGGCAATGACGCTGGCGAGCCGGATCGGCGTGATCAACCGGGGGCGGCTCGTGCAGGTGGGATCGCCCCGCCAGATTTACGAGGATCCGGTCGACAGCTACGTCGCCACGCGTCTCGGCAGTCCCGGCATCAACCTGCTGCCGCTGGCGCTCGTGCCTGCGCTGAACGCGCCCGCGCGCGCGGCCACGGTCGGCGCGCGGACGGAGCACATGCGCATCCGCCGTGCGGTGAATGGCGAGGCGGTCGGCAAGGTGACCTGGGTCGAGCATCTGGGCGACCAGAACCACCTTCACGTGCGCATCGGCGACACCGACCTGGTGACACTGAGCGATCCGGATTCCGGACTCGACCACGGCGACCCGGTCGCCATCGACTTCGTCTCGCCCCTGTTCTTCGACGCCGCCGGCGTCCGCATCCGCTGATCGAGACCGTGCCATGACCGCAGCCCCGCCCGCCGATCTCATCGCCCGCCTCATCGAAGCCGTCGCTGCGACGGTGACGGCGCATGCCGACGAACTGACGGCGCTCGACCAGGCCATCGGCGACGGCGACCACGGCCTCAACATGCGCCGGGGCTTCGACGCGGTGCTGGCCGAGCGGGACGCGACCGCCGCCAAGCCTCTGCCCGATGCGCTGAAGGCCATCGGCATGACGCTGGTGATGAAGGTCGGCGGCGCATCGGGCCCGCTGTACGGCACGCTGATCATGACGATGGGCAAGGAACTCGCCGCCGGCGCCACGCCTGCCGACGCGGTGCGGGCGTTCGGCGCCGCGATCGACGCCCTGAAGGCCCGCGGCAAGTCGGAGCCGGGGCAGAAGACCATGCTCGACGTGCTGGTTCCCGTCCATGCCGCTCTCGTCGCCGACCCGCGCGCCGACGTGGCGGCCATCGCCGCGGCAGCGGCCGACGCGACAATCCCGATGAAGGCGATTCGTGGCCGCGCCTCCTTCCTGGGCGATCGCTCGATCGGGCACATGGACCCGGGCGCGCGGTCGTCCTCGTTGATCATCGCCGCCGTCGCCGGCGTTCTGGAAGGCTGAGCCATGGCCAATGTGGGCATCGTCATCGTCTCGCATTCCGCGAAGGTCGCGGAGGGCGCAGCCGACATGGTCCGCCAGATGGTGGGCGACCAGGTTCCCCTTGCCTTCGCCGGCGGCAACGCCGATGGCGGGCTGGGAACGGACGTGGGGGCCATCATGGCCGCCATCGAGGCGGCGTGGTCCGACGCGGGCGTCGCCATCCTGGTCGATCTCGGCGGCGCGGAGACCAACAGCGAGATGGCCGTGGAATTGCTTGACGAGGATCGTCGCGGCCGCGTGGCGGTCTGCAATGCTCCCATCGTCGAAGGCGCCGTGATCGCGGCGGCGGAAGCGTCGGGCGGCTCGCCGCTGGCGGTCGTGAAGCAGGTGGCGGAAGAACTGTCGCCACAGTAAGAGCCGTGCCGCAAGGCGCAGGTCGAGTTGGTCGAGGTCGAGGAGGATCCGCATGTCGAACGAGCCCGTCATGGCAGCGGCCCTGCTCACCAATGCCGTGGGCCTGCATGCCCGCCCCTCGGTGAAGCTGACCCAGCTCGCCAAGAGCTTCGCCTCCAGCGTCGACATTGCGCTGGACGCCGCCGGCCCCTGGGTCGACGCCAAGAGCCCCGTGAAGGTCATGCGGGTGAAGGCGGCACAGGGGACGACCCTTCACGTGCGCGCCGCCGGCCCGGACGCGGCAGCGGCAGTCGCCGCCGTCGTCGCGCTCATCGCGCGTCGATTCGACGAGCATGAGGCGGATGCCGCCGGGGCCGCCCATGGCTGAGCGTGCGCTCGCCGGCCGACCCGCCTCGCCGGGCCTCGCCGCGGGACCGGTACACCGTCTTCCGGCGGCGGGGGGCGGCCGTGTGCCGTCCGGCGACCCTGCCGTGGAGGCGGAGGATCTTCGCTCGGCCATCGGCCACGCGCTGGTCGCCGTCGAGACGCTGATGAACGAAGTGGGCGGCGAGGCGGCCGACGTGCTGGGCTTCCAGGCCGCGCTGCTGTCCGACGACGAACTCACCCGCCCAGCCTTTGCGGCCGTGGCGGACGGCGCACCGGCGGACGAGGCATGGCAGGCCGCCATGGCGTCGGAGATCGCCGGCTATCTCGCCGGTGAGGACGAGTACTTCCGCGCCCGCGCGGCCGATCTCGAGGACCTGCGCGATCGCGTGCTCGACGCGCTGAACGGCGGCGAGGCGCAGGCCACGCCGCCCGGCGCCGTGCTGGTCGCCCACGACATGCCGCCCTCCCGCTTCCTGGCCGTCGACTGGTCCGCCGGCGGCGCGATCCTGCTTGCGGCCGGCTCCGCGACCAGTCACGTGGCGATGCTGGCACGCTCACGCGGCGTGCCCATGATCGTCGGCCTCGGCTTCGATCCCGACGATGCCCAAGGCGAGGCTCTCGTCGACGGCGAGACGGGCCGCGTTGTGATGGATCCCGATCCCGCCACCGTCGCGTCCTTCGAAAGCCGCCGTGCCGCGGCCGAGCGGGAGCGCGCGGCCGTTGCGGCGATCCTCGACAAACCCGCCGTCACCCGCGACGGCACCCGCGTGGCGGTCCACCTCAACATCGCCGACCCGGCCGAGCTGAAGGCGATCGATCCCGCCCATTGCGATGGCATCGGACTGGTTCGCACCGAGTTCCTGTTCCACGGCCGCTCAGGCCTGCCGGGCGAGGAGGCGCAGTTCGGCGTCTACCGCATGATGGCGGAGTGGGCGGGCGGTCGGCCGGTCACTATCCGCACGCTCGACGCGGGCGGCGACAAGCCCATTCCGGGCCTCACGCTGGAGGGCGAGAGCAACCCGTTCCTCGGCCTGCGCGGACTGCGCCTCTCGTTGCGCCATCCCGAGGTTTTCCGTGTCCAGATCCGCGCCCTGCTGCGCGCATCCGCCTACGGCGCCGTCAAGATCATGCTGCCCATGGTGACGACGCCAGCCGAATTGGCGCAGGCGCGGGGGCTGGTCGGGCAGGAGCATGCAGCCCTCCAGACCGCCGGCCGCAAGCTCGGCGATCCGCCGCTCGGCATCATGGTAGAGGTACCGGCCGCCGCGGTGGCGGTCGACCTCTTCGATGCGGACTTCTTCTCGATAGGCTCCAACGATCTCACGCAATACGTGACCGCCGCGGGGCGCGACAGCGACGCCGTCGCCGACCTCGCCGACCCGCTGCACCCGGCGGTGCTGAGGCTCGTCGCCGGCGTCGCGCGCTACGGCCGGGAGGTCGGCCGCGACGTCAGCCTGTGCGGCGACGCCGGCGGCGATCCGGCCGTCATCCCGCACCTGCTGCGCGCGGGGTTGCGCTCGGTCTCCGTCGCGCCGGCGGCGCTCGGGCGCGCGAAGGCGGCCATCGCCGCCGTCGACCTCGGGGTACCGGCATGACCTCGCGTCCCGAACCCGCCGAAGCCGCCGACGCGGTGTCGGGCTACAAGCGCGTCCTTCAGCGAGTCCTCGACAATCGTCCCTCGGGCACCCGCCAGCGCCTTGCCGCCGCCCTGGGCAAGAACCGCTCGTTCGTGTCGCAGATCGCCAATCCGAGCTACCCGACGCCGATCCCGGCGCAGCACCTGGAGACGATCTTCGAGGTCTGCCACTTCTCGCAGGAGGATCGGCGCGCCTTCCTCGCGGATTATTCCCGCGCGCACCGCCAGCGCCTGAAACTCGTCGCCGGCGCAAAGCGCCTGCGCACGATCGCCGTCGCGGTGCCGGACGTCGGCGACGCCAAGCGCAACAAGGCGATCGACGACATGGTGGCCGACTTCGCCCGCAAGCTCGCTCGCATGGTCGAGGATCTGGGCTGAGGGCGGACAGATACACCGGCCCCGAGGCCGGGCGAAACGGGAGGGAACCGATGAAGAAGCTGATCAATTCCGTCGAAAACGTGCTCTCCGAAAGCCTGGACGGCTTCGCCGCGGCCCATGCCGACATTGTGGTGCTCGGGGACGAGCGCAAGTTTGTCCGCCGCCGTACGCTGAAGCCCGGCAAGGTCGCGCTCGTGTCCGGCGGCGGGTCCGGGCACGAACCGCTGCATGCGGGCTTCGTCGGAACCGGCATGCTCGACGCTGCGTGTCCGGGCCAGGTCTTCACCTCGCCCACGCCGGACCAGATGGTCGCCGCCGTCGAGGCCGTCGACACCGGCGCGGGAGCGCTCTTCATCGTGAAGAACTACGAGGGCGACGTGATGAACTTCGAGATGGCCGCCGAGATGGCCGGCCGCGAGGTGCTCACCGTCGTGACGGACGACGACGTCGCCGTGGAAAAGTCCACCTGGTCGACCGGACGGCGCGGCGTGGCCGGAACGCTCGTCGTCGAGAAGGTGGTCGGCGCCGCGGCGGAGCAGGACAGGCCGCTCGCCGATCTCCAGGCGCTGGGCCGGGACGTCAACGCCCGCACGCGCTCCATGGGCGTCGCGCTCACCTCCTGCACGGTTCCGGCGGCCGGCAACCCCACCTTCACCCTCGCGGAGGACGAGATGGAGATGGGCGTCGGCATCCACGGGGAACCGGGCCGGCGCCGCGTCAGGCTGGCGACGGCCGATGCCATCGCCGAGGAGATGCTCGGCGCGATTCTGGGCGATCTGTCGCCGCCGGCGGGGTCGCAATGCCTGCTTCTCGTCAACGGCTTCGGCGGCACGCCGTCGATGGAGCTGTATCTGATGGTCAACGCGGCGCGTAAGATACTCGCCGGGCGCGGCCTGACGGTGTCGAGGCACCTGACCGGTTCGCTGGTGACGTCGCTGGAGATGGCCGGCTGCTCGATCACCGTGACGATCCTCGACGACGCCACCCGCACCCTGTGGGACGCCCCGGTCCACACGGCCGCGCTGCGCTGGTGAGCGGCGCGGCCCCGGTTTCGCCCGTCCGCAGGCCACGATCCGGCACGGCAGGTCGATCGACGCGGCCGTCCGCGCATCTCGCATGAGCGAAATGCACATGTGGTGCGACCCCTGGACACTCGTCCGGGGCCGTACAAGCGCTACACTTGTCCAGACAATGGCGGGCCAGCCGCCCTGGACAGCGTGGTGACTGACATGAACGTGCGGACCTCCCCCGACGATCTCGCCGTGTTGCAGTTCGGCGTCGGCCAGCCGGTGCCCCGCAACGAGGATCCCATCCTCGTCCGCGGCGAAGGACGCTATACGGACGACGTCAACGTGGAGGGGCAGCTCTACGCCTCGTTCGTGCGCAGCCCCTATGCCCACGGGATCATCAAGGGGATCGACCCCTCGGCGGCCCTGGACATGAAGGGCGTCGTCGCCGTGTACACGGGCGCCGATCTCGTCGCCGCCGGCTACGGCACGCTCAAGTGCATGATGAACTTCCCCAACCGGGACGGTTCGCCGATGCGCAAGCCGCCGCGCCCCGCCTTCGCCATCGACAAGGTGAGGTTCGTCGGAGATCCCGTCGCCGTTGTCGTCGCGAAGTCGGCCGTGCAGGCGCGCGACGCCGCCGAGGCGGTTGTGCTCGACATCGAGGTGCTGCCTGCCGTCACGACGGTCGAGGCCGCGCTGCAACCTGGCGCGCCGCAGCTCTACGACGACGTTCCCGGCAATCTCGTGCTGGACTTCCATTTCGGCGACGCAGAGAAGGTTGCGGCGGCCTTTGCCGCCGCCGCCCACGTCACCACTCTGGAGCTGGTGAACAACCGGGTCGTGATCAATCCGCTCGAGCCGCGCGGCGCCGTCGCAGAGTGGGATCGCAAGACCAAGCGCTTCACCCTTCACGCGCCGAGCCAGGGCGTGTTCGGCAAGCGCAACAACATCGCCGACGTCATGGGCGTGAAGCCGGATCAGGTGCGCCTGCTCACCGGCCACGTCGGCGGCTCGTTCGGCATGAAGGGCGCCGTGTTCCCCGAATATGTCGGCCTGCTGCACGCGGCGCGCGTGCTGAACAAGCCCGTGAAGTGGACCGACGCCCGCTCCGAGAGCTTCGTGTCGGACCATCACGGCCGCGACATGACCGTGAAGGCCGAACTCGCGCTCGACAAGAAGGGTCGCTTCCTCGCCACGCGATTCACCGGACACGGCAATCTCGGCGGCTACATCACCCATGTCGGGCCGATGATGACGACGCTGAACATCGCCAAGAACTCGATCGGCATGTACCGGACGCCGCTCGTCGAGGTGAACACGCGCTGCGCCGTCACCAACACCGTGCCGATCGGCGCCTATCGCGGCGCGGGTCGGCCGGAAGGCAATTACTACATGGAGCGGCTCATCGACACGGCCGCCGCCGAGATGGGCATCGACCGTGTCGCGCTGCGACGCCGCAACATGATCGAACCCGGCCAGCTTCCCTACGCCACGCCCGCCGGCACCAGCTACGACACGGGCAACTTCCCCGCGCTGCTGGACCGGGCGCTGGAGGTGTCGGACTGGGCGGGCTTCAAGGCCCGCCGCAAGGAGAGCGCGAAGCGCGGAAAGCTGCGCGGGCTGGGCATGGGCTGCTATCTCGAGGTGACGGCCCCGCCCACCAACGAGATGGGCGGTATCCACTTCGAGGAGGATGGCTCGGTCACCATCGTCACCGGCACGCTCGACTACGGGCAGGGGCACTGGAGCGCCTTCGCGCAGGTGCTGCACACCCACCTCGGCGTGCCGTTCGACAAGGTGAAGCTCGTCCAGGGCGACAGCGACCGCCTCATCGCCGGCGGCGGCACGGGCGGTTCGAAGTCGATCATGGCCAGCGGCGCGGCCATCGTCGAGGCGAGCCAGCTCGTCATCGAGAAGGGCAAGGCCATCGCCGCGCATGTGCTCGAGGCGTCCGTCGCCGACATCGAGTTCGCGCGCGGCCGCTTTTCCATCGCCGGCACCGACCGCTCGATCGACATCATGGAGCTGTCGGCGAAGCTGCGGCAGGGCCTCGCGCTGCCGCCCGGAATGCCGACGTCGCTCGACATCGATCACGTGTTCAAGCAGGCGCCGTCGGCCTACCCGAACGGCTGCCATGTGGCCGAGGTGGAGATCGATCCGGACACGGGCGTCATCGCCGTCGAGCGCTACACGACCGTCAACGATTTCGGCACGCTGGTGAACCCGATGCTCGTCGAGGGCCAGCTGCACGGCGGCGTCGTCCAGGGCATCGGACAGGCCATCATGGAGGGGACGGTGTTCGACGAGGAAGGCCAGCTCGTCACCGGCTCGTTCATGGACTACGCCATGCCGCGCGCCGCCGACGTTCCCTTCTTCGCCTTCCACGACAGCGGCGTCCCCGCCACCACCAACCCGCTCGGCGCCAAGGGCTGCGGCGAGGCCGGCTGCGCCGGCGCGCTGCCCTCCGTCATGAACGCCATCGTCGACGCGCTGGCGCCCAGGGGCATCCGCACCGTCGACATGCCGGCGACGCCGCTGAAGGTCTGGACCCTGCTGAACGGTTGAACGGGCAGGGAGTATGGGGAGGCTCGGCGGCTCGGCTAAACCGTGAAGCCGGCAAGTCGGGCCGGCAATTCGGCCAGCGCCGACGCCTCGGCGTTGGCGAAGGCGATGCGCAGGTGGCCATCCTGCCCGGGCCCGAAATAGCCGCCCGGCAGCGCCAGCACGCCACGCTCGGCGGCCAGCCTCTCCGCGACGGCGGGAGCGCCGGCCTCGGGAAAGGGATGCGCCACGAAGGCGAAGTAGGCACCCACCGAATCCACCCGCCAGCCCGTCGCCTGCCCCATGGCGGACGTGAACGCCCGCGCACGCCGCTCGATCTCCAGCCGGTTG
>JAIYAB010000058.1 GCA_027489275.1 Hyphomicrobiales bacterium | reverse complement strand
CGCCACAGGACACGTTGGTGCGCGGACCCAGGAACAGCGCGCCGTAATTGGTCATCCCCTTCAGGAAGAAATCGTCGTCGCGGGTCATCACCTGGACATGCTCGGAGGCGAGCCGGTCGGCCTCGATCCGCATCTCCTCGAGATCGGCGCAGACGATCACCTCGCCGTAGTCCTGCCACGCCTGCCGCGCGACGTCGCCCGTCGGCAGGATCGACAGCAGCCGCTCCACCTCCGCCATCGTCTCTCTGGCGAGCTTCGCGGAATCGGTGATGAGCACGGCAGGCGACGTCGGCCCGTGTTCGGCCTGGCCGAGCAGGTCGGTCGCGCACATCTCGGCGTCCACGGTCTCGTCGGCGATCACAAGCGTCTCGGTGGGCCCGGCGAAGAGGTCGATGCCGACACGGCCGTAGAGCTGGCGCTTCGCCCCGGCGACGAAAGCGTTGCCGGGGCCGACGAGCATGTCGACCGGCTTGATGCTGTGCGTGCCGATCGCCATGGCCGCCACGGCCTGGACGCCGCCGAGCACCAGGATCTCGTCGGCCCCGCCCATGTGCATCGCCGCGACTATGGCCGGATGCGGCGCCCCTCGCGTGGGTGGCGCCGAGGCGATGACCCGCGGCACGCCGGCCACCTTCGCCGTGACGACGCTCATGTGAGCCGAGGCAATCATCGGATAGCGCCCGCCGGGCACGTAGCAGCCGACCGCGCCCACAGGGATGTTGCGGTGGCCGAGCACCACGCCCGGCATCGTCTCGACCTCGAGGTCGCGCAGGCACTCCTTCTGCTTTTGCGCGAAGTTGCGCACCTGCGCCTGGGCAAAGGCGATGTCGTCCAGATCGCGCTGGCGGAGCTGGCTCATGGCCGCCTCGATCTGCGCCTTCGAGAGAAAGAAATCGTCCGGATCGTAGCCGTCGAACTTGCGGGACAGTTCCCGCACCGCTTCGTCGCCGCGGCGCTCCACGTCGGCGAGGATGCCCTCCACCGTGGCCTTCACCTTGTCGTCGGCGTCCCGGCGCGCCTGCGCATCCTTGCCGCGCTTGAGCCACGTGGCCATGGGCGTCCTCTCCCCTTTAATCATCGAGCCGCTCACGGCGGACGTGCGGACGATATTGTCTCGGACGATCCGGCACGGCGAGTGAGGCAGATAAAATCGTCCTGCATACGTAGTCAACTTGACAGGCTAATCGAACCACGTGCCCGGCCGATCACATCCGCGAAAGCAGCGGCGCCTCACGCAGACAGCGGCACACACGATGCTAGATTGCTTGCGGGGAGAAACCGCTATGCTGAACCGCCGCCGTTTCCTGCAGACATCCACGCTGACAGCCGCCGCCGCAACGATCGGAACGTCGGCTCTTGCCCAGACGCACGCCGGGCACGGCGCGCACGCGCCGCTGGAACCTGCGGCTCCCGCCACGGATCCCTATGCCCGCCTTCAGGGAGGCGTGCCGCATCACCTGACGCCCGATCAGGAAGCCCAGCGCGTCGTCGACAGTCCTGCGCCGAAGGGTGTGCCGGGACGTTGGGTCGCTCGCGCCGCCTTGCCGATCCCGCGTTCCGAGATGGCCTGGGCGGCTGAGGCTGCCGGGAGGCTGCACGTCATCGGGGGCTATGGCGAAGGACGCGTCGACCGCGGATATCATCACGTCTACGACCCGGCCGGGGATGCCTGGTTCAATGCGGCGCCGCTGCCGCGCGGGGCGAACCACGTCGCCGTTACGACCCTGGACGGCATCGTCTACGCGATGGGCGGCTTCATCGAGCAGAACCGCAACCCGGACAACCACGCCTACGCCTACGATCTCGCCACCAATTCGTGGCGAACGCTGGCTCCCCTGCCCCGCCCCCGCGGAGCCGCCGCGGCCGTCGCGTTGGGCGGCAAGATCCACCTCGTCGGCGGAGCGTCCTCGCCGACGTCCGAGCGCGCCAGCGTCGGCTGGCATGAGGTCTACGATCCCGCCGCCGACAGCTGGACAATCCGCAAGGCGCTGCCAGGCGCGCGCGACCATGCGGGCTGCGTGGCGCATGGCGGCCGGATCCACATCATCGGCGGACGCTTCAACACGTTCGAGTACAACACGGACCTGCATCACGTGTACCTGCCGCAGCAGGACACCTGGGAGGTACGCTCTCCGCTGCCGACTGCCCGCTCCGGGCACGGGCTCGTCGTCTATCGGGGACGGCTCTTCGCCATGGGCGGCGAAGGCGGCATCATCAACCGGCCGGGCCAGCAGAAGGTGTTCGGCCAGATGGAGAGCTACGACCCTGTCGCCGACACCTGGCAATCGCACGCCCCCATGCCCACCCCTCGCCACGCCGTCGGGGCGGTGACGATCGGCGACTGGATCTACGTCGCAGGCGGCGGTGCTGTCCTCGGCGGCAGCGTCCAGTCGGCGATCCACGAGGCGTTCACGCTCGCCTGACGCGAGCAGGACGGCCCATCGTGTCCTCCGCACGGGCGAAGCAGTCCGGGTCGGTGCGAACCGGACGCCGGCTGGGCGTCGGTTACGGCTTCGGCGCTGGGCCGAACGCTGCAGTCAGGTGCCGGGAAATGCGAAGCACCGCGTCCGAGGCGTCAGCCTTTCGGAACGCGGGGCCGGCGAGGACGAAGCCGTGGTTCGCGTCCTTGTACTCGACGAGGGAGAGCGGCGCCTGGCTGGCCTTGCCCTCCTCCCCCAGCTTGCGGGCCATCGCGATGCCGCAACAGTCCTTCCAGTCGTCCTTGACCGCAGCGAGGATCAACGTCGGCGCCTTGATCTGCCGTGCGTAGAAGGCCGGGTTCTCGATGAAGGCCGTGTACGGATAGACCGCTACGGTGGCCGCAACGGCGTCGCTCATGCGTGCCGCGTAGGTTAGCGTCGCCCCGCCGCCGAGCGAAAACCCGACGACGCCGATCTTGCCGGAGGGGTCGCGCGCCGATGCCCGAACCGCCGCCACCGCCGCCCGGAACGGCGCCTCGCCCGCATTGCCAGCCTTGAAGACGTCATTGCCGTCCACCAGCCACACCGCGAAACCGCGTGCGGCGATTTCCTTGGCGACGGGAGCGTAGTTGGCCGCGCCGCTCTGGCCCGAAACCACCAGCACAGGGTGGCCCGCGCCGCCGGGAGGCGCGAAGGCCTGAAGCTTCGGCACCTGCGCGGCTGCCATCGTCGGCACGGCCAGCCCCGCCGCGAGCCCGGTCATGACCAAGGTGCGCCGTACCAGCAGGAGAATGCCCGAAACAGACGAAAGCATCGAGAACTCCGCAGGTTGAAGGCATGAAAAAATCAACCGTAAGCAGCACCGCGGCCATGTCAACGCAATGGCAGGTCGAACGCAGCGAGCAGCCACGCTGCGGCGGACTGACGGGACGACAGTTCCCCGGCAAGTCGGAGAAAGATCTTGCAATGGAGGAGCAAGGGTCTATAAGAGCTGCATCGACTTTGGCCGGAAAATCGGGCCGTCGCCCTACGCTTCAGCTAGGCGCACGTTCAGAACTCTCTCTCCAAAATTCGACCTGAAGGGCAGACGCACACCGCGTCTTCTCTCACTGCGCACGACGCTGAACAAAGGAATTCTATCATGACCAACGGCACCGTGAAGTTTTACAATGAAATGAAGGGTTTCGGCTTCATCTCCCCGGATGATGGCGGCCCCGACGCCTTCGTGCACGCCACCGCCCTGGAGCGGGCCGGCATGCGCACCCTCACCGAGGGTCAGAAGGTCGTCTTCGAGACGCAGGTCGATCGTCGCAACGGCAAGATGGCCGTCAGCAACATCCAGGCCGCCTGAAGACAATACGATTGCGACCGGGGGCCTCCGCGCCCCCGGCCGTTGCACAGCTCGGCGTCCTGCAAGGCTCGTCTCTTTCCCGCCGCCATTGCACGGTAGCATGATGCTAGCCGGGTAAGGCCGCCGCAGGGTGACCCCAGCTCAACCGGGAGAACGTGCCGATGAGTTCGTCAAGACTGTCTCCGGCCGACGCCAAGGCGCGTGCCGATGCCCGTTTCGCAAAAGCCGAAGCGCGTGACAAGCAGACCGAAGACCGCATCCGCGAGCAGGCCAAGGCCGCCGCGTCCATGAGCGCCAAGACCGAGCGGCTCCGCGCTCTTCGACTGGCCCGTGATGCCGAGGTTGCTCTCGCACTCGCGGCCGAGCCTCCCGCCAAGCCGTCCCGGAAGAAAAAGGCCGTCGTCGTCTGATCGACGGTACCTGGCCGCCGGCCACAACCGTCCTTGAGGGCGATGGGTCAGCGGCCCCGCGAGACTCGTCTCTCTGCCTCGCCCGAGCACGGCATCCACAGGCCTGTCTTCCCGACATACCGCAAGATACACCCGGCATCCGGGCTTCGGCCCGCGCGGCGCGCGGGCCTGCCGCATGACCCGACGCCCCTCAGTTCGCCGCGAGCGCGTCCAGCGCCTGCGCGAGGCCCCGGTACGAGATCGGTAGTCCGACGCGACGGCCCGTGCCGTCGGCGAACGAGATCGATCCCGCCCCCGTCGTCGCCCGCCAACGGTTGCGGACATCATCGGCAAGGGCCGCGTCGGCGTAGCATCCGGCCGGAAGGCAGCGCTGCCACGTCAGGCCGAGCGGTGTGTCGGCCTCTCCGGCCTGCACCCGCGCAGGACTGTTCAACGCAACGTTGTGAGGCAGCACGACCGTGACCCGGAGCGGGTCCTTCGGCTGGAGCCGGCCGATCGCGATCTGCGCGAACGGCCCGGACTGGCCCTCGACGGTGATGGATTGCAGCACCTCGCACACTTTCTCCCGGCCGTTCTCGCCTGTCCGCACGCATCGCAGCAGCCAGTCGCCGAAGGCGGCGGTGGTCATCGACGGGTCGGCGCTCACCGGCGGCGCGGCAGGCGCCGGGGCGGGAGTTGCCGCCGCCGGCGCGGGCGCGGGCGCGCCCTGCGCCGGCGCAGCCTGGGGCGATCGCTGCCCCGTTTGCGCATCGGCGGTAAGCGTTCCTACACACAACGCTGCAAGAAAACCCCCGAATACAACCTTTAGTTGTGTAATTCTCATCTCTGATATTCCTGATCGGTAGAATAACTGTTCGAATAAACGCCATAAACAGGCCGGTCCATATTGCGAATCAATGCAAGTGAATGTCTATGTTCAAGCGCGACGGATCGTCTTTACCGTCAACGGGATTTTAATTCTGTGAACCGATTTTTTTCGTCTAGGGCGTTTTATGCCCCATTCGTTCTTGTGGCCGCTACCTGCGGGACGCCTGCCCTGGCGCAGTCCTCGCTGCCGAGCAGGCTGGTCGCGCCCACCTACCAGCCCAAGCCAGCCGCCACGGCCCGGCCCCTGGACCTCGGGCGGTTTTCGGGCGCCGAGATTCCGCCGGGCGCGGCAAAGCTCACGGTGCGCGCCGCGTCCGTGGTGGTCGACGGGGATCTGAACCTCGTTCCCGAGGCGCGCGGAAGGCTGGACTCCGTAATCAGCGGCAAGGCCATCACTGTCGAGGAGCTCTTCGCAGCCGCGCGCGCCTATGAGACGGCGCATGCCGAGGCGGGCTTCGTCCTCACCCGCGTCACCATTCCGCCGCAACGCCTCGTTCCCGGCGGAAAGGTCCGTCTGGTGGTCGTGAACGGCGCTATCGATTCCATCGACGTGTCCGGCCTGCCGGAGCGGATCAGGGGACCCGTCTCGGCGCGCGTCGCAGGGCTCGTCGGCCAGCGGCCGATCAGGCGAGGCGAGATCGAATCGGCGCTTCTCATCGCCGGCGACCTGTACGCCCTCGCCCTGCGCAGCACGTTCGCGCCCGGGGACCGCGAGGGAAGCACCCGCCTCGTGCTCGACGGCGAGCAGCCGCTCGTGTCAGGCTCCCTCGGAGCCGACAACCGCGTCTCGAGCCGCGCGGGCAGCGTCGCCTTGGCGGGTACCGTCTCCCTGAACGGCGCGGCCGGGTTTGGCGAGCAGGTCTACGTGGCGTTCGGCAGCGACGCCGAGGACCCGCTGAACGCGCAGGCGCCGCAGCGCATCGTGGCCGTGGGGGCCGTCCTCCCGCTCGGCAGCGGGGGGATCACCCTGTCGCCGGAATTCGCGGTCGCGCGGTCGTTCCCGGAGCCGGTGACGAACGGCCTCCAGACGGATGAATCCTACATGCGCGGCGCCCTGCGGCTGGGCGTCCCGGTCATCCGGGGTGTACGCCGGAACCTGGCGCTGAACATCGGCGTCGAGGCTATCGAACAGCGCGTGCGCTTCCAGACCTTCGCGATCGACGCCAACCGCGACCGCTACGCCGTGGCGCGCTTCGGCATCGACGGCGTCGAGGCGTGGGACGTCGCCTCGCTGGGCTACGCTCTCACCCTGTCCCGGGGCCTGGCCGGCCGCGACGCGGGCGATGCCGCGCGCACCGGCGTGCCGCTGACGCGCCAGGGCGCGGAGCCCGGCTTCACCAAGCTCGTCGCCGGCCTGCGCGGCGGCGTCGTGGTGGGACCGTTCGCGTTCTCCGCCATGGCGCGCGGGTAGACCTCCTTCGGCGACCCGCTCTACTCCTCCGAGCAGATGAGCCTCGACGGGGCCGATGCCGTGTCGGGCTTCGACGCCGGCGATCTGGCGGTCGACGAGGGGGCCACGCTGCGGCTCGAGATGTCGCCCGCCGCGGCATACCCGCTGGCCTGGGGCATTTCCGCGTCGCCTTACGTCTTCGCGGCCCACGGCGTCGGCGACGTGCGCGGCGCGACTGCTGTCGAGCAGACCTTCCAGCGCGCCACAAGCTTCGGCCTCGGCTTTCGCAGCGAGCTCGGAGCGTTGATACCCGGAACCGTGGGCACTTCCCTGCGCGCGGAATACGCCCGCAGCCTGTCCGATCCTGCCGTCGGCGGCCATGGCGGCCACCGCGTCACCATCGGTCTCATGACCCGGTTCTGACCCTCCGCGACCGGCCCCGAGAACACCGGCGCGATCCTCCACCCACTCGCCTCCCCCGGGGCCGGGCTATCGCCCGCCTGCGGGGAGCAGCGTGCGCGAACCAGAAGCCGTCCCCTTTCCACGCGCCATCTGCGGCTACGTTGCCGCAGCTGCGGCACGGCGTGCGGTTCACTTCGCCATGGGTCGATCACCTAGCCAAAGAAGGGCTGTCAGACCGGTCCTGCCCCGCCCGACGCGCTCGTCGGACCCGAGCAAACAATTTCTAGTTGTAGAAATGATGAGACAAACGACAAACGCGTATTGACGCATCAGAATCACAGCAACATACAGAATAGAACTACTACCAGTATATGTTTGGTTAACAAGAGTGAGAATCGACAATGTCGGATTTTCTTTCGCCGAAAGCGTCTAACCGCTCCTCATCGCGCGCAAAGGGATCCGGTGCTCGCCGGTCATCGCCTCGAATCAAACCAGCCGGCTGGCTGGCGCAGGGCGGGTCCAGCCTGTCCTTCAGGCTCCGTGCTCCGTTCCTGATCCCGCGGCTCGGCGTCGCGCTGCTCGTGGTGCACGGGCAGGTCGCCTACGCCTCCGAACTCGCGCTGCCGGCGGGCGGCACGGTGGCCGCAGGCGCGGCCAGCATCGCCACGGCCGGCCAGGCGATGACGGTGACGCAGACCAGCGACCGCGCCATCGTCAACTGGCAGAGCTTCTCCGTCGGCCAGCCGAATTCCGTCACCTTCGTGCAGCCCTCCTCCGGCTCGGCCATCCTGAACCGCGTCACCGGCTCGGCGCCCAGCACCATCGCCGGGTCGATTGCCGGCAACGGGCAGGTGTTCCTCGTCAATCCCAACGGCATCGCCATCACCCCCACGGGCTCGGTTAAGGTGGGCGGCGGCTTCGTCGGCTCGGCGCTCGGCATCGGCGACGACGATTTCATGGGCAACCGCTTGCGCTTCTCCGGCACCTCGTCCGGCACGGTGGCGAACAGCGGCTCCATCGAGGCCGGCGAAGGCGGCTTCGTCGGCCTGCTGGCCAATGGCGGCGTGCGCAACGACGGCACGATCTCCGTGCCCACCGGCAAGGTGGCGCTCGGCGCGGGATCGGCCATCACCCTCGATCCCACCGGCACGGGCTTCATGCAGATCCTGGCGCCCTCCACCATCGAGGACGGCACGCTCGTTGAGGCGGGCGGCCGGATCACCGCCGATGGCGGGCGCATCGAGATCGCGGCGCGCGCCGCCGACAAGGCCGTGCGCGACCTCGTGAAGGTGTCCGGCACCCTGTCGGCCAGCTCCGTGCGGCGCGAGGGCGGCGCGATCGTGCTCGACGGCGGCGCGTCCGGCCGCGTGCGCGTCACCGGCCGCGTCGAGGCGAAGTCGGCCGCCGGCAAGGGCGGCTCGGTGCGCGTCGGCGGCCAGTCGGTTCAGCTCGCGGGCGCGGCGGTGGACGCCAGCGGCGCGACCGGCGGCGGCGAGGTGATGATCGGCGGCGGCGTCAAGGGCGCGATCCCCGCCGGCATGACCGAGGCCGCGACGGTGACGGTCGACGGCGCGTCCGTCCTCCGCGCCGACGCGACGGAAAATGGCAAGGGCGGCCTGGTGATCCTCTGGTCGACCGACGCGACCGACTTCGCCGGCAGCATTTCCGCCCGCGGCGGCGCCTCCTCCGGCGATGGCGGCTTCATCGAGACGTCGAGCCGACGCCTGCTCACCGCGGCCGGCGCCGTCGATGCCGGGGCCGCCAACGGCCAGGGCGGCGAATGGCTGCTCGATCCCACCGACCTGTCGATCGTCGCCGGCGCCGGCGCCCAAACGGCCTCGACCGTTTTCGTCAACACCCTCAACGCAACCCTGTCGGGCGGCACGAGCGTCACGATCGAGACCAACGCCGCAGGAGCCGAGCCCGGCGACATCACGCTGCAGGCGGGGGCGGCGATTTCCTCAGCCAGCGGGGCATCCCTCACGCTGAGGGCAGCCCGAAACATCGTGCTGAACTCGAACATCGGGCTGGGGGCTGGCCGGCTGACGCTGACCGCCACGGCGGGCGGCATTTCCGGCGCAGGCGTCGTCACGGCCGGGGGCCTCACGGTCACCAACGCCACGGCCGGGAGCCTGACGGCCAATCTCACCGGCGGCGGCGGCACATTCGTCAGCAAGAGCGGCGCAGGTGCCTTCACCCTCGCCGGCTCCATCACGCTCACTGCGGACGGATGGATGAGCACGAGCGCGGGCTCGGGACTGCTGACCATCGCGTCGAACATCGCCACGGGAGGCTTTCAGGCCGGTTTTTCAGGCCCCAACGCTTCTGGGCTGATGGCTCTTCCGGCCGTCGCCACCCGCGTCACCGGCGTGATCAGCGGCACGGGCTCCGTGGGCTCGAGCGGCACGAACGTCGAGCTGGCCGCTGACAACACGTTCACCGGGGGTGTCAATTTCGGCGCGTCGAACGGCTTCGTCACCGCATCGCACAACAATGCGTTCGGCTCCGGAAACAAGACGGTGACGCTGAGAGTAGGTTTCAATGGCCTCGGGATCGCGCTCACCGGAGGCGTCACCATCCCGTCCAACATCTCGTTATTGGTGTCGGGCGCTTTCGGCAACGACTACGGTTTCCTGACGAGCCTGTCGGGCAACAATACGTTCATGGGAACGATTGCGCCCACCAATCTGTGGGGCAATGTGTACCTGTTCGCGCGGAGCGGCGCGACGCTCAACCTCGCCGGAAACATCGCGCCGGAACTGCCACGCATCGTGTTTATCGATGGCGCAGGCACCGTCAACATCACCGGCAACATCCAAGCCGCGACAAGTCTGAATGTCGGGTCGCGGACAGGTACGACCACCGTGACGGTGAGCGGATCTGCCAACAACATGGGGGCGTGTTGCGGTGACAGTGTGACCATCGGAAATGGCACGCTCTCCGTCCTCGGAGCGTCGCGTTTCCAAAGTTCCGGTAACTTCAGCGGCGCCGTTAGCATCGCCGCGGGCGGCTCCCTCGTTTACGCCTCCAGCGCGAGCCAGACCTTCTCCGGCGTCGTGTCCGGCGCAGGCTCCTTCACAAAGAACGGCACGTCGACCGTCACCTTGTCCAACGCCGCCAACACCTTCTCCGGCCCCATCGCGGTGAACGCGGGCACGATGACGCTGTCGGGCGGGCTGAACATCGGCGCCGCCACCGCAAACATCGCGGTCGCCTCCGGCGCGACCTTCAACGGCGCGGGCACGCTGACCGCCGGGACCCTCTCCCTCTCCGGCGCGGGCACGGTCAGCCTCACCGGCGGCAACGCGGTCGGCACGATCACGGGCACGATGGGCACGCTGTCGTTCAACAACGGCCAGTCACTGGCCGTCAACGGCGCGCTGTCGACCACCGTCGGCGCCCTTGCGCTCACCGCCCCCGGCGCGACCTCCGACATCACCCTCAACGCCGGCGCGAGCGTGACGTCGTCGGCCCCGGGCAACGCCATCGTGCTCGCCGCCGGGCGCAATTTCCT
>JAIYAB010000249.1 GCA_027489275.1 Hyphomicrobiales bacterium | reverse complement strand
CCCGAAGACGGTGCTGAACACCGCCGATCTGACGGCCTACTGGTTCTTCGATGTCGGCAAGGTGCGGCTGAACATCCGCAAGCTGTAGGAGCCGGCGGCGGCGAACGGCCGGCGCGGCCTCGCTACACCCCGTCGTCCTCGGTGAAGAACCCGCCCGACTGGCGGCGCCACAGCGAGGCGTAGTGCCCGCCGAGCGCCAGCAGCTCGTTGTGGGTGCCTTCCTCGACGATGCGGCCGCGGTCCATGATGACGAGGCGGTCCATCCGCGCGATGGTGGAGAGGCGGTGGGCGATGCCGATCACCGTCTTGCCCTCCATCAGGTTCTCGAGCTGCTCCTGGATCGCCGACTCGACCTCGCTGTCGAGCGCCGACGTCGCCTCGTCCAGGATCAGGATCGGTGCGTTCTTCAGGATCACGCGGGCGATGGCGATGCGCTGGCGCTGGCCGCCCGACAGCTTCACGCCGCGCTCGCCGACATGGGCGTCGTAGCCGCGACGCCCGGCCCAGTCCTCGAGGTCGAGGATGAAGTCGTGGGCGTGGGCCTTGCGCGCGGCGGCCTCCACCTCCTCCGGCGTCGCCTCCGGGCGGCCGTAGCGGATGTTGTCCATGATCGAGCGGTGCAGCAGCGAGGTGTCCTGCGTCACCACCGCGATCTGCGCGCGCACGCTTTCCTGCGTCGTCGTGGTCACATCGACGCCGTCGATCAGGATCCGGCCCTTTTCGAGGTCGTGGAAGCGCAGCAGCAGGTTGACGAGCGTCGATTTGCCGGCGCCGGAGCGGCCGACGAGGCCCACCTTCTCGCCCGCCCTGATGCGCAGGGTCAGGTCCTCGATGACGGTGCGCTCGAGCCCGTAGTGGAAGCTGATGTCCTCGAAGCTGACCGCGCCCTTTGAGACTGCGAGCGCCGTCGCGTCGGGGCGGTCGTTCACCCGGATCGGCTTGGCCACGGTGTCCATGCCCTCGTGCACGGTACCGAACTGCTCGAACACGGTGGTGATTTCCATCGCGACGCGACTGGCCGTGCTGGACACCTGGAGCGTCATCGGCAGGGCGGTCGCCACCATGGCGATCCCGATCTCGCCGGCCTGCCAGAGCCACACCGCCAGCGCGCCCGTCCCGGCGAGCAGCAGGCCCGAGAGCACGGCGAGCCCCGTCGTCAGCACCGTGAAGCTGCGCATCTGCACGCGCATCATGCGGGTGTGCCGGTCGAGCGACTTGCGGACGTAGTCGTCCTCCAGCTCGCCATGGGCGAACAGCTTCACGGTGAGGATGTTGGTGTAGCTGTCGACGATGCGCCCGGTCAGCGTCGAGCGGGCGTAGGCGATGTCGGTGGACGCCTTGCGGATGCGCGGCACGACATAGGCGAGCAGCGCGATGTAGCCGACGATCCAGAAGAGGATGGGCAGCGCAAGCCGAAGGTCGGCGCGCCCCACCACGACGAGGCTCGTCACCACCAGCGCGACGAGGTAGAGAATCACCGAGATGATGGAGACCACGCTGGCGCGCAGCGCATAGCCCGTCTCCATCACGCGGCTGGCGATGCGGCCGGCGAAGTCGCTCTGGAAGTAGCCAATGCTCTGGCGCACCACGTGGATGTGGCTCTGCCAGCGCACGAGGTTGGTCAGGCCCGGGAAAATCACCTGGAACTGCACGAGCCCGCTGAGCAACGTCGCCACGGGCTTGGCCACCGCGACCACGAGCCCCATGCCGAGCAGCAGCGGCCATGCCTCCGCCATGAAGGTCTGCGGATTCGCCTTGGCGATGACGTCCACCAGCAGTCCGATGAACACCGGCACGGCTGCGTCCAGCAGCGCGAGGATCACGCCCAGCAGCAGCAGCGCGACCAGGTGCAGCTTCACCTGCCCGGCAAAATGCCAGATGAACCGCGCCAGCCCGCGCGGCGGCGGGCCGGGAGGCTCAAGCGCAGTGGGAAGGACGAGGCCTTCGAAAAACGGAAACATCGGGGAACCGGGGAGAGGGGACGACGCCGCGAAGCAGGCGCGTTGCCAATATCATGCTAAAGAACGCGGCATGCAGCCGAAAGATCGATCACGCAACACAGCCTCGCGATTGCGGCGGGTGTGGACTACCGGAACGGGCGACCCGGCCCGGGGCACGGCCGCGTCGGCGCATGCGCCCGACCCCGCGGGTTACGCCGCACGGCCCGGGTACGGCGATTTCCGTCCAGTCCCGGCACGAAAGCGAATTCCACTTTCGCGCGTCATGCTCTAGGCAATCGGCATGAAGTTTCTGGACCAGGCCAAAATCTACATCCGCTCGGGCAATGGCGGCGCGGGATGCGTCTCGTTCCGGCGCGAGAAGTTCATCGAGTTCGGCGGCCCTGACGGTGGCGACGGCGGCAAGGGCGGCGACGTCTGGATCGAGTGCGTCGAGGGCCTGAACACCCTCATCGACTACCGCTACCAGCAGCACTGCAAGGCGCGCGCCGGCACGCATGGCATGGGCAAGAACCGCGCGGGCGCCAAGGGCCCCGACGTGGTGCTGAAGGTGCCCAAGGGCACGCAGGTGTTCGACGAGGACGGCGAGACGCTGATCGCCGACCTGACCGAGATCGGCCAGCGCTTCCGGCTGGGCAAGGGCGGCAACGGCGGCTTCGGCAACCTGCACTTCACCACCTCGACAAACCGGGCGCCGCGCCATGCCAATCCGGGGCAGGAGGGCGAAGAGCGCTGGATCTGGCTCAAGCTCAAGCTGATCGCGGACGCCGGGCTCGTCGGTCTGCCGAATGCGGGCAAGTCCACCTTCCTCGCCACGGTCACGGCGGCGCGGCCCAAGATCGCCGACTATCCCTTCACCACGCTTCATCCCGGCCTCGGCGTGGCGCGGGTCGATGCGCGGGAGTTCGTCATTGCCGACATCCCCGGCCTGATCGAGGGCGCGCACGAGGGTCATGGGCTGGGCGACCGGTTCCTCGGCCATGTCGAGCGGTGCCGCGTGCTGCTGCACCTCGTCGACGGGACGTGCGAGCACGCGGGCAAGGCCTACAAGGTCATCCGCAAGGAACTGGTGGCCTATGGCGGCGACCTCGCCGACAAGCCCGAGATCGTCGCGCTCAGCAAAGTCGACGCGTTGACGCCCGAAATGCTCAAGGACCAGAAGGCGCGGCTCAAGCGGGCCAGCAAGAGCGAGCCCATCCTGCTGTCGTCGGCAAGCGGCCGGAACGTGCAGGAGACGCTGCGCGCGCTTCTGAAGGTGATCGGCGAGGGATCGCCGGCGCCCGTCGAGGACGCCGCGGAGGAACCGAAGGAGCCCGTCCAGGAAACTCCCGGGGGCTGGCAACCGTGACGGCCCGGTCGCCGCGCCGGCCCGCAAGGGCGGGCCTTGCTTTTTCCGCACTGCCGTGATGGCCAGGGCCCCGAGGGCCCGTTCGACGAGACGACCATGAACCGCCCTGCCGCCGCCCGTTCCGCCGTTCCCTCGCTTCGCCAGTTCCGCCGCATCGTCGTGAAGGTGGGCTCCTCGCTGCTCGTCGACCGCGAGCGCGGGCGCCTGAAGCACGCCTGGCTTGCCGCCCTCGCAGAGGACATCGGCAACCTGCACGGTACCGGCGCCGACGTGATCGTCGTGTCGTCGGGCGCCATCGCGCTGGGGCGCACGGTGCTCGACATGCCGAAGGGGGTCCTGAAGCTGGAGGAGAGCCAGGCCGCCGCCGCCGTGGGGCAGATCGCGCTGGCCCGCAGCTGGGCCGAGGCGCTGGGCCACCAGGGCATCACCACCGGGCAGATCCTCGTCACGCTCGGCGACACCGAGGAGCGTCGCCGCTACCTGAACGCCAGGGCCACGCTGGGGCGGCTCATGGAACTGCGCGCCGTCCCGGTGGTCAACGAGAACGACACGGTGGCGACGAGCGAGATCCGCTACGGCGACAACGACCGCCTGGCCGCCCGTGTCGCCACCATGGCCGGCGCGGACCTGCTGGTCCTGCTCTCGGATATCGACGGCCTCTACACCGCGCCGCCGCAGTCCGACCCCGAGGCGACGCTCATCCCGGTCGTGCCGCGCATCACGGCGAAGATCGAGGCCATGGCCGGCGGAGCCGCTTCGGAGCTCTCGCGCGGCGGCATGCGGACGAAGATCGAGGCGGCCAAGATCGCGACGGCCGGCGGAACCCACATGGTCATCGCCGACGGACGCGTGAAGAACCCGCTCGGCGCCATTGCCGGCGGCGCCCGCTGCACGTGGTTCCTGACGCCCTCAAACCCCGTGGCCGCCCGCAAGAAGTGGATCGCCGGCGCGCTGGAGCCGCGCGGCGTGCTGCATCTGGACGCCGGCGCGGCCAGGGCGATCCGCGCCGGCAAGAGCCTGCTGCCGGCGGGCGTGGCGAAGGTGGAAGGCGAGTTCGACCGTGGCGACGCTGTGGTGCTGCGCGCGCCCGACGGCGGCGAACTGGGCCGCGGCCTCGTCGCCTACGACAGCCGCCATGCCGCCCTCATCGTCGGCCGCTCCTCGCGCGACATCGAGGGCATCCTCGGCTATGCCGGCCGCGCCGAGATGGTGCATCGCGACGACATGGCGCTCGCGGCCGAGGGATGAGGCTGGCCCGGCCCGGCCGGACCCGCTAGACACAACGCTGATCGAACGGAGACCCGCGGCCATGCTCGACGCCGTGCGCACGACCGAAGCCGAACCCGTCGCGACGCTGATGCTCGACATGGGACGCCGCGCGCGCGCCGCCGCGCGCGCCCTCGCCACGGCGCCGGCCGCCGCCAAGGACGCCGGACTGCGCGCCGCCGCGGCCGCCGTCCGCCGCCACGCCGGCGCGATCCTCGCCGCCAACGCCCGCGACGTCGCCGACGCGACCGCCCGCGGCACGAAGGGCGCCTTCCTCGACCGCCTGACGCTCGACGCGAAGCGGCTCGACGCAGTCGCCGCGGCGGTCGAGGACATCGCCGCCCTGCCCGATCCGGTGGGACGGGTGCTGGCGCGGTGGCAGCAACCGAACGGACTGGGCTTCGAGCGCGTCGCGACGCCGCTCGGCGTCATCGGCGTCATCTTCGAGAGCCGGCCCAACGTCACCGCCGATGCCGCCGCGCTCTGCCT
>JAIYAB010000125.1 GCA_027489275.1 Hyphomicrobiales bacterium | reverse complement strand
GGGCGGTCTCCCGTCCGGCCATCCGCGCGATATGCGCGAGGCTGGTTGCATAGCCAGGCCCGACAAAGCCGCCATTGCGACCCGACGCTCCCCAACCGATGCGTTGTGAGTCCAGGATGGCCACCGTGCGCCCGGCGCGCACCAGTTCTATCGCAGCGGTGAGACCTGCCAGCCCGCCGCCGACGATGGCCACATCGACGTTGACGGAGCCGCTGAGTGCGGGCCGCCGCGCCGAAGCAACCCGTGTGCGGGTGTAGTAGGAATCGGCGTAGTCGCTCATTGTGTCACCATCGAAAATGTCGACTGCTCCGGCCAATCACGCAGCAGCGTGCCTCGTCGGGACGTCACATCGCTCAATGCATGGCAAGATGCCACAGGAATGTCTGGCGGGGCTTCACCGGACCGCTAAGCTCCCGTTCCCAGTCCCGACGAATCTCAGAGCTCCAGATGACCGAAGCAGCCGGCGTCACTGTTTTCCGCAACTGCGACTGGTTGGTGGCCTGGGACAAACAGGCCAGGTCACACGTCTATCTGCGCGGTGCGGATTTCGCTTTCTCCGGCAAGAATATCGTCCATGTCGGCAAGGACTATCGCGGACCGGTGTCGCAAACGATCGATGCCAGAGACCGGATGATCGTTCCCGGTTTCATCGATATTCACAGCCATCCCGGCCACGAACCGGGTTGGAAGGGAATGCTGGAGGAACTGGGATCGCCGAAGCTCGGTCAGAGTTCGCTTTACGAATTCATGCCCGTGTTCCGCGTCGGATCGGGCTATACGCGGCCCTGTGTACGCGTCGCCGTCTCGGAATTGCTCAAGAGCGGCGTGACGACGATTTGCGATCTTGGTCGTCCACGCGAAACATGGGCCGATGAGTATGCCGAGACTGGCATCCGTGCCGTGCTTTGGGGCATGTTCCGCTCTGGCCCATGGAAGACCACCAACGGTCATTCGGTCGAGTACGATCTGGATTTCGCCGCCGGCGACAGGGCCCTGAAGGATGCGGTCGCGATTGCCGACAAGGCGTCACAGCATCCCTCCGGTCGAATCACCGGCTTCATCGGTCCGGCGCAGATCGATACCTGCTCGGAAGGTCAGATACGCGATGCTCTAGCTGCAGCCCGCGAGCGAAACCAGCCGATTCAGATCCATGCTGCACAGAGCATCGTCGAGTTTCAGGAGATCGTGCGCCGCTACGGGGCAACTCCGGTGGAATGGCTCGACCGCATCGGAGCGCTGGGGCCGGATACGATCATTGGGCACTGCATCTTCCTCAATGATCATCCATGGATTCACTATCCGCACGCCGGCGATTTCGAACTGTTGCGAAATTCAGGCGCGATGGTGGCCCATTGCCCCGTTGTGTTTGCGCGGCGCGGCATCGCGCTCAATACGCTGTCACGCTATGTCAAGGCCGGCATCAAGTGTGGCATCGGCACGGATAGCTTCCCGCACAATATGCTCGATGAGATGCGCATGGCGTGTTACGCGGGACGTATCATCGGCGGGAGCTTCACGGCTTCTACCACTCATGACGTGTTCATGGGCGCGACCGCAACCGGCGCCGACATGATCCGCCGGCCAGATCTCGGCCGGCTGGCTCCGGGTTGCAAGGCGGATTTCTCTGTCGTCGATATGCGCAACCCCTATATGCAGCCGGACTACGAGCCAATCCGTAGCCTTGTTTACTCGGCCAACGATCGTGCCATCCGTGATGTCTATGTCGATGGACGGCAGGTCGTAAAGTTGGGCGAGATCGTCGACTTCGATATCACGGAGGATATCGAGTTGCTGCGTCGCGCCCAGGCCGAAGCGATCGCCGAGGCGCCCCGCAATGACTGGGCAGGCCGCAGGCTCGATCAACTCAGCCCGCGCGTGTTCCCGATCAGGGAGTAAGCGGCAGCGACAAGGGGGCCAGCTTCGCCAGCGGACGGCGCTGGGGGTCGCTCTGCTCTGCTACCCGGCAGGCACGCTTCTGCGCGTCCTGCAATTGCCGAACCGCACCCTCGACATCGAGTGTCAGCACACGGTGAGCGCAGACGACCTGCTGCCCGTCGATGAACACGTCGCGCACGGCGCGCTCGGCTGCGCAGTGAATCAGGTTGCGGAGCGGATCATGCACTGGCTGCATCGCGGGATGGTCGAGATCGACGATCACGAGATCGGCCTTGGCGCCGACCGCAATGCGGCCGATATCGTCTCGGCCGAGCGCCTTCGCCCCGCCGGTCGTCGCAATATCGAACAGCGATCCCGTGTCCAGATCGAACACCGATCCGGCGGCGACGCGCGAGCAGATCAGCGCGACACGCATCTCCTCCAGCATGTTGAAGGGATAGCTGTCGGTGCCAAGCCCGACATTCACGCCGGAGCGGCAATAACCGCCCAGCGTCTGCAACGTCATCCCCGAGCGCGCGAAGGTGACCGGACAATGCGCCACCGTCGTGCCTGAGCCGGCAAGTCTGGCCAGGTCGTTGCGCGTGCGCTGGCGCGTCCAGCTGTGGTGATCGAGGAAGATGCAGTGGCCGATGATGAGGTCGGGGCCAAGCAGCCCCAACCGCTCCATCATCTGCGGCGCTGTCTCACCGGTGCGGCGCACCAACTCCTCGTGCTCCGCCATTGTCTGCGCGCCGTGGATCGTGATGCGCATGCCTCTGGTGCGTGCTGCCGAAGCGGCCTCCTGAAGCAGGGCCTCTGAACAGGTTTCGATCTGCGACGGGGCGATGACACCCTCGATCCGACCCGAAGGATGCGCCCTTGCCATGTCGACAAAGGCCAGCGCCTCTTGGTAGCGCTCGCGACCTCGGACCATGTTCCATTCGAAGTCTAGCCGGTGGCTCATTTCCATCCGCCAGGCCGCTTCACGAAAGCCCGGCGCGAGCCAGCTTCTAATGCCGCTCTGCGCGGCGAGGGGAAGCCAACGCGGGTGCACGCCAGCAATGTCGAGATGGCTTGTGACGCCCGAACGCATCAGGTCCGCCATCATCACAATCTGGCAAGCATCCTTCGCGTCGGCATCGGAATCGATCAGTGCGGAATACTCGTAGAGTGCGTTGCCCCAGAGCGCAGCTGTGCCAACATCCTCAAACAAACCCTTGGCGATCGGCTCGTCACCGGAATGGCAATGGATGTTGACGAGGCCCGGCATGACCATGATGCGCCGACCGTCGACCACGACATCCGCCTGACCGGCATACGCCGGACCAACATGGATGATCGCCCCGTTTGCAAACGCGACGTCGATCCCTTGCCGGTAGCTGTGTGCAATCTCCCCGTCAGCCCGGGTGACAACCCACGCGCAGTTACGGATAACGGTGACCGGAGCATCCATGCGGGTTCTCTTGCAATCTCTGGATTGCACGCGACTTTCGGCAGAGCCACGCGCCCGAGTCAATCGCAGGGCACTGACATATTTGGACGCCCCGCCGTTCGGGGAGACCCGACAGCTGTTCCAAATTATCTGACGACGGACGGGTCCGTATAGCGGGCGGTCGGCGAAAACATGCGGCCTCACGCTCGCTCATAGACGACCTGACCGCCGAGAATAGTGAGATCGCAGCGTGTATCTTCGAGGATGTCCGCAGGATCGGCCGTAAGCAGATTCCGCGAGAACACGGCGAGGTCGGCGAGGAAGCCGGGAGCGAGTCGCCCCTTCACGCTCTCCCGCTTCTGCGCGAACGCGCCATGTTCGGTGTAGGCCTGCAGGGCCTCCTCGATCGAGACGCGCTGGCTCTCGTCCATCACGGTCCCCTTCCAGGTTTTCCGCGTGAGCATAGCGTGGAAGTTCGGGAACGGGTTCGGGTCGCAGACCGGGGCGTCGCTGCCCGTCGCTGGCTTCAGACCGAGATCAAACCACGTCCGGAGGGGGTAGCTCGACAGCGCCCGCTCGGGTCCCAAAACCTTTACATAAGCATCGCCGAAATCATGGATGAAGACCTGCTGAGGGCATGGGTAGATACCGGCCTTGACCATTCGCTCGTGCTGTGAGGCGGTTGAAAAGCCGCAATGCTCTATGCGGTGGCGCCGGTCCGGATCCGGATAGGTCTTAAGCGCCAGCTCATAGGCCGTGATGAGCTGCTCGATCGCGGCATCGCCAATGGCGTGGCAGGCGAGCTGATAGCCCTTAATGTGAGCGTCGAGCACCATGCGGTTAAGCTCGGCATCCTCCCACATCCAGACGCCTGTCGTCCGGTCGTCGCCAAGGTAGGGCAAGGTCATCCAAGCGGTGCGCCCGCCGGCCGAACCATCGAGGAAGAGCTTTACGGCCCCGATCATGAGCATATCGT
>JAIYAB010000467.1 GCA_027489275.1 Hyphomicrobiales bacterium | reverse complement strand
GAAGGTGCCAAAGGTCACGGAGATCATCGCGACGACGTTCACCGCCATCGGCACGAGCACCGCCGCCATCGTCTCCCGGCTCAGCGTCTCGAGTTGCGGCTCCAGCACCAGCGCGATGCCGACGAAGCCCATCCCGATGCCGATCCACTGGTTGCGGGAGATCCGTTCGCCGATGAGCGTAGGCGCCAGCAGGGCCGTCAGGATGGGTTGAACGGCCGCGATCAACCCGGACACGCCCGTCGGGAGCCCGTGCCTGATCGCCCACCAGACGCCGCCCAGATAGATGGCGTGCAGCAGCACGCCCGAGGCCATCGCGTGGCCAACGGCCGCCCCGCGGGGCCATTGCGCGCCGGCGAGCGTGGCGAAGACGACGATGACCCCGGTTGCAAGGGCATAGCGGATCACGAGGAAGGTCAGCGGATCGGCATAGGGCGCGCCGAACCGCGCGGAGATCCACCCGGTCGACCAGATCAGCACGAAGGCGACGGGCGCGACGCGGAGCAGTGTCGATGTGCTGATCAAGGGTCGGGAATCCGGTCGCAGCCGAGGAGGAACGGTTGATAGCCCGTGACGGTTCGTGGGTCGAGCATCCGCGCCCGATGGGCGGAAAGATAGGGCCTCCGGCTTGTGCTGCGGCCCGGGAGGGGCGATCTGTGCCGGGCATGCGCGTGCAACCAAGGGATTCCATGCTGCCCTCGATCTTCGCCCTGCCCAGGATCGCATGGGACGCCTACTGGCGGTTCGTGGATGACGACGGCTGGGCGATCGCCTCCCACATCGCCCTGTCGGGGCTGATGTCGCTGTTTCCGTTCCTGATCTTCGTCACGTCGCTTGCCGCCTTCTTCGGCTCACAGGATCTCGCCGACGAAGCGACCAATCTGATCCTCGATGCCTGGCCGCAGCAGGTCTCCGGTCCCATCGCACGCGAGATCCAGAATGTGTTGCTCAACACGCGCGGCGACGTGCTGACGGTCGGCGTCGTGCTCGCGATCTATTTCTCGTCGAATGGCGTCGAGGCCCTGCGGGTTGCGCTCAACCGCGCCTATGGCCTCAAGGAGATGCGGCCTTGGTGGCTCACCCGGCTGGAATCGATCGCCTATGTGGTGATCAGCGCGATCGTGATCCTGGCCCTGGCCTTCCTCGTCGTCCTCGGCCCCCTGATCTGGACCACGATCGTGGCCTTCGTCCCCGCGCTCGAGCCCTATTCCTACACCGTGACGCTGGTGCGGCTGGGCACGGCGACGCTGGTCATCGTCATTGCCCTGCTGATCGTGCACCTGTGGTTGCCCTGCGGGCTGCGCCGCCTCGGCGAAATCATGCCGGGCGTCATCGTGACCGTGGCGCTGTCCATCGCGTATGGCCTCGCCTTCGCCGCCTATCTGGCGCAGGCCGGGCAGACTTACGTCACGACCTATGCAGGCCTCGCGTCGGTCATGATCGCGCTGGTGTTTCTCTATGCGATCGCCGCCACCTTCATCTATGGCGGACACATCAATGCCGTGCTGAAGGGGCGCTCCGAGATGAAGGCGCCCTGCCCGCCGGACATGCCTGCCCCTGTCGAAGCCCCGAAGGGCGAAAAAGGGCTGTAGGCACGGCGGGAGCGGAGGGCGGGGCCTCCCGGCCCCCCGCCTCGGCGGCTATCGCGCCGCGTCGATCACGTCGTCTGTGCTGCGCAGCCCGGTCCGGGGCGAGCAGACAAGCACCGACATGTTGCCGGGCGCGTGCTGGTTCTTCCACATCTTGGTGTGGGCGAGCGGGATCTGCTCCCAGGGGAACACCTCGCTCATGCACGGGTCGATCCGCCGGTCGATGACGAACTGGTTCGCCGCCGCCGCCTGCTTGAGGTGGGCGAAATGAGAACCCTGGATGCGTTTCTGCCGCATCCATACGAAGCGGGCGTCGAAGGTGAGGTTGAAGCCGGTCGTCCCGGCGCAGAACACCACCATGCCGCCGCGCTTGGCGACGAAGCAGGAGGCCGGAAACGTCGCCTCGCCCGGATGCTCGAAGACGATGTCGACGTCCTTCTTGCCGGTGATGTCCCAGATCGCCTTGCCGAACTTGCGGGTCTCGGCCATGTAGGCATGGAACTCCGGCGAATTCACCTTGGGCAACTGGCCCCAGCAATTGAAGTCCTTGCGGTTGATGACGCCCTTGGCGCCCAGTCCCAGTACGTAGTCACGCTTCGACTCGTCGGAGATGATGCCGATGGCGTTGGCGCCCGATGCCGCGCACAGCTGCACGCCAAAGACGCCGAGTCCCCCCGATGCACCCCAGACGAGCACATTGTCGCCCGGCCGGATCGTATGCGGCGCATGCCCGAACAGCATCCGGTAGGCCGTCGCCAGGGTCAGCGTATAGCAGGCGGCTTCCTCCCAGGTGAGGTGCTTCGGCTTCGCCATGAGCTGGCGGGACTGGACCCGGCAGAACTGCCCGAAAGACCCGTCCGGCGTCTCGTAGCCCCAGATCCGCTGGGACTGCGAGAACATCGGGTCGCCGCCATTGCACTCCTCGTCGTCCCCGTCGTCCTGGTTGCAGTGGACGACCACTTCGTCGCCGACCTTCCACCGCCGCACCTTCGCCCCGACGGCCCAGACGACGCCGGCAGCGTCGGAACCGGCGACATGGAAGGGCTGCTTGTGCCCGTCCAGCGGGGAAATGGGCTCGCCGAGCGCCGCCCATACGCCGTTGTAGTTGACGCCGGCGGCCATCACGAGCACGAGAACCTCGTCGTCGCCGATGGTCCAGGTCGGCCCCGCCTCGAGCTGCATCGCGCTTTCCGGAGGGCCGTGACGGTCCTTGCGGATCGCCCAGGCCCACATCCTGGCCGGGACGTGTCCGAGGGGCGGGATCTCGCCGATGTCGTACAGGTCCTTGGTCGCGGGCTGCTTCTGTTCGGCTCGTGCGGCCACGGTCGATCCTCCGTCTGGGTGCGGAGCGGGATTATAGGGGCGATGTTGCAGTGCGCCATAGGCCAAACGGTCAGGTTCGCGCACCGGTCGGAGCAGTATTTGCGCAGCTCGGGCGTGTGTTTTAGTCGAATGTAAGCGGCCGGCTTCAGCGCCCGTCAAATCAATGCTGTGACCCTGACAGTCTCGGGTCCGACGCGCGGGGGACAGCCCATGCTCGTTTCAACCGGTCTCGCCGGCGTTCCGATCGAAACGATCGGCTCGGTTCTTCTTGTGCTGATGGCTGCCAGCGTCATCCTGGGCTGGATCTGCGACGCTGTTCTGGGGGATGCTGGCCCCGGCCTCGGCACATGCTGCGCCCTGTGCTTCGTAGGCATGGCCATCGGCCTCGCTGCATGGGGCAGCATCACCCCCGTCCGTTCATCCGACATCGTGTCGATGCTGTGGATTGCCGTGGGCTCGGCTTTTGCCGCCGTCATGGCCTTTGCGATCATCCGGCGCGTTGCGGCCTGACATCCTCCCCCCATAGTCCCATTGCCGGTGGCCAGGCTTGCGCCACAATGATGCAGCGCAACATACTGCCCGCAGGCCCCGGACGCGGGGCCGAGCCCAGCCGGAGGCCGCCATGACCCGCGAGACCGAGCGCCGCGAGCGCGACAAGCCGTGGATCTTCCGCACCTATGCGGGACACTCGACGGCCGCGGAGTCGAACCGCCTCTACAAGGGCAACCTCGCCAAGGGCCAGACCGGCTTGTCGGTCGCCTTCGACCTCCCGACACAGACCGGCTACGACCCCGACCATGTTCTGGCGCGCGGCGAGGTGGGCAAGGTCGGCGTCTCGATCGCGCATCTGGGCGACATGCGCGCGCTGTTCCACGAGATCCCCCTCGCGGACATGAACACATCGATGACGATCAACGCGACGGCGGCCTGGCTGCTGGCCCTCTATGCGGCCGTCGCCGACGAGCAGGGCGCGCCGCGCGACCGGCTGCAGGGCACGACGCAAAACGACATCATCAAGGAGTATCTCTCGCGCGGAACCTACGTGTTCCCGCCGGCGCCCTCCATGCGGCTCGTCAAGGACGTGATCCTGTTCACGACCCGCGAGATGCCGAAGTGGAATCCCACCAATGTCTGCAGCTACCACCTGCAGGAGGCCGGGGCGACGCCGACGCAGGAACTCGCATTCGCGCTCGCCACCGCCATCGCCGTGCTGGACACGGTGAAGGCGTCCGGGGCCTTCGGCGACGAGGATTTCGGCGAGATCGTCGCCCGGATCTCGTTTTTCGTGAACGCCGGCATGCGCTTCGTGACCGAGCTGTGCAAGATGCGGGCGTTCTGCGAGCTCTGGGACGAGATCACGCGCGAGCGATACGGGATCGAGGACGAGCGCCACCGGCGCTTCCGCTACGGCGTGCAGGTGAATTCCCTCGGTCTCACCGAGCAGCAGCCCGAGAACAACGTCTACCGCATCCTCATCGAGATGCTCGCGGTCGTCCTGTCGCGCAAGGCGCGGGCGCGGGCGGTCCAGTTGCCGGCCTGGAACGAGGCGCTGGGCCTGCCGCGGCCTTGGGACCAGCAGTGGTCGCTGCGCATGCAGCAGGTGATGGCCTACGAGACCGACCTTCTCGAGTATGGCGATCTCTTCGACGGCTCCCTCGAGGTGGAGCGCAAGGTCGCCGAACTCAAGGATGCCGCGCGGGCCGAGCTCGCCGTGATCGACGCCATGGGCGGCGCCATCGCCGCGGTCGAGAGCGGATTCATGAAGCAGGCGCTGGTGGAATCGAACGCGCGCCGCATCGCCGGCATCGAAACCGGCGGCCAGGTCGTCGTCGGCGTGAACCGATGGCGCGAGACCGAACCGTCGCCGCTGACGGCTGGCGAAGGCTCGGTTCTCACCGTGCCCGAGCACGTCGAGAGCGAGGCCATCGGACGTTTGCGGGAGTGGCGGGGCGCGCGGGACGGGAGGGCGGTTGCCGGCGCGCTGGAGGCGCTTCGGTCGGCGGCGCAGGAGGGGCGCAACGTGATGGAGCCCTCGATCGCGTGCGCCAAGGCGGGCGTGACCACCGGGGAGTGGGGCGAGATGCTGCGCGAGGTGTTCGGCCAGTACCGGGCGCCGACGGGCGTCACGCCGCAGACGCGAACCGACGAGGCGGAGCGCGAGGTGCGCGTCATGGTTGCCGATCTCGCCGAACGGCTCGGCGAGACGCCGCGGCTGACGGTCGGGAAGCCGGGGCTCGACGGGCATTCCAACGGCGCCGAACAGGTCGCATTGCGCGCGCGGGACGTCGGTTTCGACGTGACTTACGACGGAATTCGGCAGACTCCGGCCGAAATCGTCGCGAAAGCTCGCGAAACCGGGGCCCATGTCATCGGCCTGTCGATCCTGTCGGGATCGCACGTTCCGCTTGTCCGCGATGTCATGGCCCGGTTGCGCCAGGAGGGGTTGGGGCATGTTCCGGTGGTCGTTGGCGGCATCATCCCGCCTGACGACGAGAATGTCCTGCGCAACATCGGGGTCGCGGCCATCTACACGCCGAAGGACTACGCGATGGACGAGATCATGAAGGACATCGTCCGTATCGTCGCCCGCGCACCGCGCGCGCCCGAGGACGCCCGCGATCCGCGCAGCGCCGCGCGGTCCGTCGCCCGACGCAGCGCCCGGCGTTGAGCGGTCAGCCTGCCAGCGTGGCCGGGTCGACGTTCGCGCCGCACAGGAGCACGCCCACCCGCTCGCCGGGGGTTGGGGCGTAGCGACCCGACAGGAGCGCCGCGAGCGCGGCGGCGCCTCCGGGTTCGGACGCGATTCGCCAGCCGGCCCATAGCGCCAGTTGTGCCGAGCGGATCGCAGCATCCGGGACGAGCACGACGCGGTCGACCGTCGGGCGGCTGACCGCGAAGACGAGGTCGCCCGCCCGCTTTGCGCCGAGGCTGTCGGCTGCGATGGACTCAACTGCCACGTCCACGGGCCTGCCGGCCTCGAAGGCGGCGGCGAGGCAGCAGGAGCCTTCCGGCTCGACGGCGACCACCTTGACCCGGCCGCCCCACCACGCGCCGACGCCCGAGACGAGACCGCCGCCGCCGACAGCCACGAGCACCGTGTCGAGCGGCGGCAAGCCGGCGCGCTCCAGGTTCCGTTCCCATTCGAGCGCCACGGTGCCCGCGCCGGCGATGGTCTCTGCCGTATCGTAGGGATGGACGAGCAGGGCCCCGCTCTCGGCGGCATAGCGGTCGCAGGCGGCCTGGGCGTCGGCATAGCGCGCGCCGCCCACCACCACCTCGGCGCCCTTGGCGCGGATGGCCGCGATTTTCACCGGTGAGGAAATCTCCGGCACGAAGATCCGCGCCGGGAGGCCGAGCCGCTGCGCGGCGAGCGCCACGGCTGCGCCGTGGTTGCCGCCGGACGCCGCCGCCACGCCGGCGGCGGGGGCGGATCGCGACAGCAAATTGTTGAACGCGCCGCGCGCCTTGAACGATCCGGAGTGCTGTAGCATCTCCAGCTTGAACGTCACCGCCGCGCCCGGGGCGAGGCCCGGGTCCCCCTCCAGGATCGGCGTATGGCGGATATGCCCGGCGATCCGCTCATGGGCCGCTTCGATCATGGCGGCCGTGACGGGCAAGGGCATGTTGGGCGAGTGCTTCTCAGGCAACGGCATCGGCAATCCTCCCGGGCGGCGACCATAGCGCAGTCGCCGCGCGTTGGCAGGCCTTCCGGCAGGATCAGGCCCAGATGGCGATGGCGAGGCCGTGTTCGTCCCGGCCCGGGACGGCGGGAAAGGACACGGCCGTGCCGTCCTTCAGCCGCCGGGCGGTGACGAGGCAGGCGCAGGCGTCGAGCAGATCGTCCGCCCCGGCGCCCCGCGGCGGCCGCGCCTCCACGAGGGCGGGCGGGAGCCCCGCGGCGATGAGCAGGGCGCGCCGCTCGTCGAGGCCGGGGCCGTGCGGGCGTGACTTGACCTTCTTCGGGGTGGCGAGGGGCCGGCCGCCATTCAGACCCATGAACACCCCCTCGGGATGGCTTTCGAAGACGCGCTCGCGCAGGTCCGGCCGCGAGCGCAGCAGGCCGTCGACCTCACGGATGCGCGGAAACAGGTGGAAGCACTGCTTCGACACCTTGCGCGGCGGGTCCGAGGCCGCCAGCGCCGCCGCGCAGGCCGCAGCGTAGTCGGACGCATAGACGGCCGAGCGCGCCGGCACCGAGAACACCGACGACTGCCGCGCGCCGAGATGCGGACGCAGTGCCGCCTCGGGGCCACGGCCACCGGGACCTACCCGGCCTGGCAGGCCGATGGGCATGTCGATCGCGACGACGGCCGGGACCGTCTCTCCGTCGAACAGCGCGTCGAGCCGCGGCAGCACCAGCACCTGCGGATCGGAGAACCCCGCTCCGGCGACCACGGCGATCCAGCCCGCCGGACACCCGTCCACTCCCGCCAGCACTATCGCCTCCCCTCCGGCCTCCCATGCGTCTTTCTCACGATTGGCGATTCGCCCGGGCAGAGCTACGCTGCACTGCAGCATCAACCACGGGTGAGATCCCATGCCGCACAGCGTCCGACCGCGCCGCAGCGTCCTCTACATGCCGGGCTCGAACGCCCGCGCGCTCGAGAAGGCGCGCTCGCTCCCCGCCGACGCGCTGATCCTCGACCTCGAGGACGCGGTGGCTCCGGATGCGAAGGGGCTGGCCCGCCAGCAGGTCGCCGACGCGGTGAGGGCCGGCGGCTTCGGCCCGCGCGAGGTCGTCGTGCGCATCAACGGCCTCGACACGGCCTGGGGCGAGGAGGATCTTCGCGCCGTCGCGCCGACGGGTCCCGACGCGGTGCTGATCCCCAAGGTGTCCTCGCCGGCCCATGTGGCGCGGGCTGCGGCGGCGCTGGCGAAAGCCGGCGCGCCCGACACCACCCGCCTGTGGGTGATGATGGAGACGCCGCTCGCCATGCTGACGGCGTTGCCCATCGCGGCAGCGGCGGGCGATCCCGCCAACCGGCTCGCATGCTTCGTCATGGGCACGAACGACCTCGCGAAGGAGACGCGGGCCCGGCTCGTTCCGGGCCGGCAGCCCTTCCTGCCGTGGCTGCAGTCGTGCCTGGCCGCGGCGCGGGCCTATGGCGTCGACATCATCGACGGCGTCTTCAACGGGCTCACCGACGACAGCGGCTTCCGCGACGAGTGCGAGCAGGGCCGCGACCTCGGCTTCGACGGCAAGACGCTGATCCATCCGAGCCAGATCGCGGCCGCGAACGCGGTCTTCGCGCCCACGGTGGCGGAGGTTGAGTGGGCCCGCGCCGTCATCGCGGCCTTTGCCCTCCCCGAAAACCGCGACAAGGGCGCGCTTCAGCTCGACGGGAAGATGGTCGAGCGCCTGCATGCCGACATCGGCCGGCGCACGGTCGCCATCGCCGAGGCGATCGCCGCGCGCGAGTGAGGTCGGGGCGGGTTGCTCCGCCCCGACGTCCTCGCGAGCGCCCCGATCAGGCGGCGAGCGCCTTGGGCTGCAGCAGCTTGCGGTTGATGATCGCCTCGGCGATCTGGATCGCGTTCAGCGCCGCGCCCTTGCGCAGGTTGTCGGAGACGCACCAGAAGGCGAGGCCGTTCTCGACGGTGGCATCCTCGCGGATGCGCGAGATGTAGGTCGCGTCCTCGCCCGCCGCCTCGTGCGGGGTGATGTAGCCGCCCGGCTCCTGCTTATCGATGACGAGGCAACCGGGTGCCGAGCGCAGGATGTCGCGCGCCTCGTCGGCCGAGATCGGGTTCTCGAACTCGACGTTGACGGCTTCCGAGTGCGAGATGAACACGGGCACGCGCACGCAGGTGGCCGTGACCTTGATCTTCGGGTCGAGGATCTTCTTGGTCTCGACGTTCATCTTCCACTCTTCCTTCGTGTACCCGTCCTCCATGAACACGTCGATATGGGGGATCAGGTTGAAGGCGATGCGCTTGGGGAACTTCTTCATCTCGACGTCGCGCAGCGAGTAGATCGCCTTGGTCTGCCGGTCGAGTTCGTCCATGCCGTCCTTGCCCGCCCCGGACACCGACTGGTAGGTCGACACGACCACGCGGGTGATCTTCGCCTTGTCGTGCAGGGGCTTCAGCGCCACAACGAGCTGCGCGGTCGAGCAGTTGGGGTTGGCGATGATGTTGAGCTTGTCCTTGCTGGCCATGTAGGGGGCGAGCACGTGGGCGTTCACCTCGGGAACGACCAGCGGAACGCGCTCGTCGTAGCGCCAGCAGGACGAGTTGTCGATGACGAGGCAGCCCTGCGCGCCGATCCGCGGTGACCAGTCCTTGGACACGGCGGAGCCGGCCGACATCAGGCAGATGTCCGTCTTCGAGAAGTCATGGTGCTCAAGCGCCTTCACCTTGAGGACGCGGTCGCCATAGGACACTTCGGTTCCCACGCTGCGCGAGGAGGCGAGCGCCACCACCTGGTCCGCCGGGAACGCCCGTTCGTCCAGGATCGAAAGCATTTCACGGCCCACATTTCCGGTGGCACCGACGACGGCGACGTTGAAGCCCATGGTCTTGGTTCCTGTCTGGAGAGCCGGATCGGTCCGGCCGGAGTTCGTCTCCCCCGGGAGTGATGCCCGCTGCCGCGGAGCTCCCTCTTCCCCCGCCGGGGGAGGATCCGGAGCGAGGAACAGCCTCAGCGCGCCGTGCCGCCTTTGGCGGCCGGCGTTTTGGTCGTCGTTTTCGTCGGCGCGCGGGCCGGGATCATCGTCGACATCGCGAAGCGCATGGCTCGTTCCACTGCCGACCCGGATCGCGCCGGGCCGCCGGCTGCAGGAGAAACACGCGGACGGCACGAGAGTCAATCATGCCTTGGGCGGTGGCGCCGCCCGGACGCGTCCCCGCGTGGTGCAAAGGCACAACCTCCGGTTAACCCTGCCGGCTAACCTCTCGTTGACCCTAACCGGAAATGACCGGAACGCGGTAACCGATCCGTTTCCGCGTTCAAGCACTTTGGACCCGTCCGGCGCCGCATGAGGCGGGCGCCTGTGTACGGGACGCACGATGGTCGATTTCGCCGGAGCGGTATCGCGTCTGGCCGGGGCAGCGCCGAGGCTGCGCCCCGCGCGCATGCCGTGGCGTCGCTTCTTCCGCCGGGTCGCAACGCCGCTGACCCCGCAATGGTGGGGCATGGTGAGCATGGCGAGCCTCGTGCTTGGCCTCGGCGTGGCGCTGATCTCGACCGCGGAGGGCCCGTCCGGCCCGGCGGTGGACGTCACCGCCTCGCTGCGCGCGGGCGATCCCTCGATCTGGTCGCCGGTGGTGCGGCCGCAAACGATGTTCGTGCTCGACCTCGCCGGCCTCGGCTTCGACAAGCCGGCGCTGGAGGTGCGGCGGCATTCCGGCGGCGGCCGCGAGGACGTGTTCAGCGCCGGCCGGCCCGGCGCCGCGGGCGGCCATGTGCGCCTCGTCGCCTACCGCTTCGGCAGCGAGGTGAGGCCGGCGCCGACGCTGTTCGTCGAGATGGCCCGCCGCGGCGCGGAATCGGGCCTGGCGGTGGTGCGCACGACCGTGCCGGCCGTCGTCCCGACCCGGCTGGGACCGACGGAAATCGCCGACATGACCGTGTCGGACGGCGAGCGCCGGCTCGACTGCCTGGCCTGGCGGATCGGCCGCGACGACATCGACATGCGGCTGTCCGGCTGGATCTGCCCGGGCGAGGGGCAGCGCGCTGAACGCGACGCCCTGGTCTGCGTCATCGAGAGGCTCGATCTCGCTTCGGCGGTGGGCGAGCGTGAGCTGCGCCGCGCCTTCCAGGAGCCGCCGCACAGCCGCAACCCGGCCTGCGCGCCTCCACGACAGCCCGCCGCCGCCCGCCGCGCGGCATGACCGACGCTTTTTGACTTGACCGAGGCCGGCCGGATGCCGGTCAATCCAGCGGAGCGCCCTCGACGGGGGCCCGCAGACAGCCGAGACAGAGGATCATCATGCGCCGCTCCGCCTTCGCCATCGCCGCGCTTGCCGTCGCCGCGGCGGCTTCCGCCGTTCCCGCAGAAGCGGCCAAGCGCAAGTCGAACGAGATCACCGTGCGCGCGCGCTCCTATTTCGACGCCGGAAACGTCGTGAAGCCCGGCTCGGGCGGCTACACCAACTACGTCACCGCCGGGAACAACTCCGTCGCCCCGCCTTTCGACAGCAACCGCGGCCAGTTCGGCGGCGAGACTCTGCCGCGCCGCTGGGATCTGCCGAATTGCTGCGGCGTCGCCGTCGACATTCCGGCCGGCCCGTTCGGCAAGCGCTGAAACCGGGCGGCGGGCCGCGCGACAGGCGCGGCCCCGCGGCGTTCGCCCGCGCTCAGTTCGCGAGCGCCTGCACTTCCCGCAGGATCGCGTCGCCCATCTCAGACGTGCCCACCGCGTTCTGTCCGGCCGAAGCGATGTCCTTGGTGCGCAGGCCCTGTTCCAGCACGTTCGAGATGGCGCGCTCGACGAGGTCTGCTGCCTCCAGCAAGCCGAACGAATAGCGCAGGGTCATCGCGAAGGACCCGAACATGGCGATCGGGTTGGCGAGGCCCTTGCCGGCGATGTCCGGCGCGGATCCGTGCACGGGCTCGTAGAGCGCCTTGCGCTGGCCGGTCTTCGGATCCTCGGCGCCGAGCGAGGCGGAGGGCAGCATGCCGAGCGAGCCCGTCAGCATCGCCGCCACGTCCGACAGCATGTCGCCGAACAGGTTGTCGGTGACGATGACGTCGAACTGCTTGGGCCAGCGCACGAGCTGCATGCCGAGCGCGTCGGCGAGCTGGTGCTCGAGCACGACGTCCTGGAACTCGGCCTTGTGCAGGGCGGTGACCGTCTGGTTCCACAGCACGCCGCACTTCATGACGTTGCGCTTTTCCGACGACGTCACCTTGTTGCGGCGCTTGCGGGCGAGCTCGAAGGCCACGCGGGCGATGCGGTCGATCTCGTGGGTCGTGTAGACCTGCGTGTCGACGCCGCGCCGCTCGCCGTTCTCGAGCGTCACGATCTCCTTCGGCTCGCCGAAATAGACCCCGCCGGTGAGCTCGCGGACGATGACGATGTCCAGCCCCTCGATGATCTCGCGCTTGAGCGAGGAGGCGTCGGCGAGCGCGGGGTAGCAGATGGCCGGACGCAGGTTGGCGAACAGGCCGAGGTCCTTGCGCAGCCGCAGCAGGCCGGCCTCGGGGCGCGCCTCATAGGGCACGCTGTCCCATTTCGGCCCGCCGACGGCGCCGAACAGCACAGCGTCGGCCGCCATGGCGCGGCCCATCGCGGCGTCGGTGATGGACTGGCCGGTCGCGTCGTAGGAGGCGCCGCCGACGAGGTCGGTCTCGGTCTCGAAGGAGGCGACGCCCTGCCGGTCCAGCCAGGACACGAGCTTGCCGACCTCGCCCATCACCTCGGGGCCGATGCCGTCGCCGGGCAGGAGAAGCAGTTTGTAGGACGCCATCGGAACCCCCGTGAGCCATGTGTCGGTCGCGCGACGGTTTAGGCGGCGCGCTCGCAGGTGGCAAGGGTTTCGCGGTCTGCAAGGGTTTCGCGGGCGGCGCGTGCTTCGCCGCCGCTGGGGACGTCTGCGCCGGGTCAGCGCCCCGCGCGAAGGCCGTCCAGCACCTTGCCCGAGGCGCGGCCGGTACGCTCGAGGCCCGCCTTGACCTGCCAGTCGGCGATGGCCTGCCGGGTCTTCGTGCCAATGGCGCCGTCCGGCGCGCCGATGTCGTAGCCGCGCTTCAGCAGCAGCGTCTGCACCTCCCGTCGCTCGACGCGCGACAGGCCGCGGTCGTCGGTCGGCCAGGGCGTGGCGAAGGGGCCGCCGCCGCGCAGGCGGTCGGACAGGTGGGCGATGGCGAGCGCGTAGCTCTCGGCGGCATTGTAGGCGTAGATCGCGTCGAAGTTCCGGGTGACGAGGAAGGCCGGGCCGTTGCGGCCGGCCGGCAGGATCAGTCCCGCCGAGCCGTCGTCCGGCAGCGCGCCGCCGCCGACGCGGCGCACGCCGAGCGCCGACCAGGACGAGAACGGCCGCTTCTTCGTGCGGCCGGCGAGGCCGGCGTCGAACGAGGCGGGCAGCCTCACCTCGAAGCCCCACGTGCCGCCCTGCACCCAGCCGCTTTTGTCGAGGTAGTTCGCGGTCGAGCCCAGCGCGTCCGGAATCGAATCCACCACGTCGCGCCGGCCGTCGCCGTCGAGATCGACGGCCAGCCGCAGGAAGGTCGAGGGCATGAACTGGGTGTGGCCGAAGGCCCCCGCCCAGGAACCCGTCAGGTGCGACGGGTCGACGTCGCCGCGGTCGAGGATCTTCAGCGTCGCGGCGAACTCGGTGCGGAAATAGGCCTGCCGGCGGCCGTAGCAGGAGAGGGTGGCGAGGGACTGCACCAGCGGGCGCTTGCCGATCGAGCGGCCGAAGTCGGATTCGACCCCCCACACCGCGACGATG
>JAIYAB010000200.1 GCA_027489275.1 Hyphomicrobiales bacterium | reverse complement strand
GCTCTTCCGATCTTCATCTCGAACACGAAGCGCTCCAGCGTCGCATCGATCACCCGGGCAAGAATGCCGGCCTCGTTCTCCACCAGCACGGAAATGGTCGCGCTGCGCTGTTCCTGGGTCATATCGTCCGTCTCTTAAGTCGGAGGGAAAAGGGGAGGGCGGTCTGAAACCTGAGCGCGATCGTCGGAGGCGGAACCGCCGGAGACGTGAATCGCGCGATCAAGCAAAGACCTATACCAGCGCCAACCCCTCGTCGGTCAGCCCCTTCGCCCCGCCCATCTGCAGCGATGTGCCGTGCTCCGGCCCCAGGATCATCTCGTTATGCGGCGCGCCCGACGGGATCATCGGGAAGCAGTTCTCCTTCTCATCCACGCAGATATCGCAGATCACCGGCCGGTCGATCTCGATCATCTGGCGGATCACGTCGTCGAGTTCATCGACAGACTTCGCCCGCAGCCCCACGCCATGGAAGCTCTCGGCCAGCTTCACGAAATCCGGCAGTGCCGCCGTGTAGCTCTCCGAATACCGCCCGCCATGCAGCAGCTCCTGCCACTGCCGCACCATGCCCATGTACTGGTTGTTCAGGATGAACACCTTCACCGGCAGCCGGTACTGCGCCAGCGTGCTCATCTCCTGGATATTCATCAGGATCGAGGCCTCGCCGGCGATGTCGATGCACAGCGCATCCGGATGGGCAATCTGCACCCCCATCGCCGCCGGCAGCCCGTAGCCCATCGTCCCCAACCCGCCGGAGGTCATCCACCGGTTCGGCGCATCGAAGCCGAAATACTGCGCCGCCCACATCTGGTGCTGCCCCACCTCGGTGGAGATGAACGTCTCGCGCCCCGTCTTGGCCTTCAGCTCGCGCGTGATGTCATACAGCCGCTGCACCGCGTATTGCGGCTTGATGATCTCCTTCGACGGCGCGTAGGAGAGCGACTTGCGCGCCCGCCAGCCGTCGATCTGCGCCCACCATCCGTCGAGCGCCTTGCGGTCCACCTGCGGCGACATCGAGCGCCACAGGCGCGCCATGTCCTCCAGCACGTGGCCGCAGTCGCCCACGATGCCGATGTGGGCGCGCACGTTCTTGTTGATGGAGGACGGGTCGATGTCGACGTGGATCTTCTTCGACTTCGGCGAGAAGGCGTCGAGGCGGCCCGTGATGCGGTCGTCGAAGCGGGCGCCGATGCAGATCATGACATCGCAGTCGTGCATCGACATGTTGGCTTCGTAGGTGCCGTGCATGCCCAGCATGCCCAGCCACTGCGGGTCCGCCGCCGGATACGCGCCCAGCCCCATCAGGGTCGAGGTGATCGGATAGCCGGTGAGCCGGACGAGCTCGCGCAGCAGCGCGGAGGCCGCCGGGCCGGCATTGATGACGCCGCCGCCGGTGTAGAACACGGGGCGCTTGGCCGAGGCCATCAGCTCCACCGCGGCTCGGATCTTGTCGATGTCGCCCTTCACCGTCGGGCGGTAGGTCTTGTGACCGTTCGACATGGGGCGCGCGTAGGAGCCCTTCGAGAACTGGATATCCTTGGGGATGTCGACGACGACCGGGCCCGGCCGGCCGTTCGAGGCGACGTAGAACGCCTCGTGCAGGATGCGCGGCAGGTCCTCGATGCGCTTCACGAGGTAGTTGTGCTTGGTGCAGTGGCGCGTGATGCCGACGGTGTCGCACTCCTGGAAGGCGTCAGAGCCGATGAGGTGCGTGGGCACCTGGCCGGTGATGCAGACCAGCGGGATCGAGTCCATCATCGCGTCGGTGAGGCCGGTCACCGCGTTCGTGGCGCCGGGACCGGAGGTCACGAGCACGCAGCCAACCTTGCCGGAGGAGCGGGCGTAGCCCTCGGCGGCGTGCACCGCGCCCTGCTCGTGGCGCACCAGCACATGCTTCACCTGCTCCTGATGGAACAGCGCGTCGTAGATCGGCAGCACCGCGCCGCCGGGATAGCCGAAGATGTGCTCGACGCCCTGGTCCTGCAGCGCCTGGACGACCATCTCGGCGCCGGTCATCTGTCGGGTCATCGTCGTACTCCCTGGTGCGTGTGAAGCGCGGGGCTTCGAGGCTGTTCGGTCGGGTTGCTGTGAGGTGCGGTATCGGCAGGCGTCAGGCAACAAAAAAGGCCCCGATCGGGACCTTGGACACGGCGTCAGCGGCAGGATTACGGCCTATGGCCGCCCCGTCCCTGACGCCTCGCATACGATAAGGATGTTGCGCACGCGCGCCTCTCCCGGAAACAAAAGACGGCCGGACCGTAGTCGCGCCGACGCGGGGCGTCAAGCGGGATGTCGCCTGATACGTCACGGTAGCACGTCAGCAGGCTTGCGCGTTACACTTGATACCATGTCGTCACCGCCCGCCCCTATCGTTGCCGTGAATTCGCAACCCGCCCATCGCCTCACCGTGCGCGCCGTTCTGCTCGGCGACCGTGTCGACACGACGGGGCTGGAACGCTCCGGCATGATATCGACCGGCCCTTTCGCGTACCGCACCGGGGAGGCGGGGTTCGTCGTGCTGTTCCGGTACGGCGTCGCGGTGCTCGGCGGGCTGTCGCCGCTGGAGGAGGACGACGAGCTTAAGATGCTCGCCTCCCGCATCGCCGGCCCCCTCCCCCGCCTCGACGACGAGGTCGTGGTGATCGAGCTGGCTCCCGACAAGGACGACCAGGTGCCGCCCGGCGGCCCGATCCAGGTCAAGGATTTCTCGCCCGAGCGCATCCTCGTGGTGGCCGACGCGCTGGCCAAGAGCGTGGCACTCGCGCACAACGAACGGCAGGTGAGCGGCGTCTTCGACGTCATCGAGCCGCTGGCGCGCGACCTTGCCCGCGAGGGCCAGTTGCCGGCGAACCGCAAGAGGATCGTCAAGCTGATCGGCGAGGCGCTGCTCGTCGACCACCGCATGTCGGGGCGCGTCGCGGTGGACGACAAGCCCGACGTCCTGTGGGACCGGCCCGATCTCGAACGCCTCTATGCCCGCCTCGAAGACGAGTACGAACTGCGGGAGCGGGCCGGCGCCCTCGGCCGCAAGCTCTCGGTCGCGCAGGAGACGGCGAGCGCGCTTACCGGCCTGATCGACTCGCAGCGCAGCGTCCGGCTCGAGGCCACCATCGTGCTGCTGATCGTGTTCGAGATCATGATCACCTTCGGCCAACTGGCGTTCGGCTGGGGAGCTTAAGGCTCAGGCCCGCGCCCAGTCCGGCAGCCGCTCGGCGGCGTCGTAGACGGCGAGCTGGCGGCGCAGGGGCGACACGCGGACCCCCTCGGCGCGCAGCAGTTCGGCCTGCCGCTCCACGCCGCCCGGCAGCTTGGGATTGAGAAAGCCGCCCCTCTTCAGGAGCCGCCACCACGGGGTCAGGTCGTCCGGCGAGACACCGCGGCCCCGGATCTCCTCCGCGGCCCGCGCGCTCATGTTGGCGAAGATGGCGGTCGAAACGGGGCAGGCGACGGCAACCCCATGGCGGCGGGCGATGAAGGCGCGCAGGTCGTCGAGCGTCATCACCTCGCCCGGCCCGAGCCGGCGGACGATCGTGTCGACCTCGCGGGGGCTCGACACCACCATCGAACCGCCGGCGGCCTCGGCGAAACCGGGCGCGCCCGGCGGCACGAAGGGGACGATGTGCGGTTCCCTGCCGGTGTTGAGCAGATCGATGGCGCTGCGTCGCTTCGGCATGTCGTCCTCCTGCGCTGGCCGATGACCGATACCTAGGCCTTCGCCGTCCACAGGTGAATAAGACGCATTTGTCCTTGTTTCGTTCCCGTGCCGTCTCAGCTCGCCTGCATGTGCCGCAGCACCAGCTCCTCCGCCTCCTCCGGACCGGCCCAGGTCCAGCCGGCGGCCTGGTGGCGGAACCAGGTGTACTGGCGCTTGGCGTAGTGACGCGTGTCCAGCTTGGCGCGCTCGATGGCCTCGGGAAGCGCCATCTCGCCCTGTAATGCGCGGATAAGCCAGGGGACGCCGTGGGCGCGCATGCAGGGCAGCGCGGGGTCGAGGTCGCGGCGCGCGAGAGCGCTGACTTCCTCCAGCGCGCCGAGGCTCATCATCGCGTCGAAGCGAGCATCGATACGCGAATAGACCACCTCGCGCTCGGGCGACAGGAATACGGCGACCGTCTCCCCGAGGTCGAGCAGCCGTCCCTCCCGCTCGCCGTGGAAGCTGACGAGCGGCCGGCCCGTCGCGGCGAAGATCTCCAGCGCCCGCAGGATGCGCTGGCGGTCGGTGGGGCGCAGCGTCGCGGCCGTCGCCGGGTCGCGGATGCGCAGGTCGTCATGCAGCGCGGCGGCGGGCACGCCCTCGCTCGCCGCGCGCACCGCCGCGCGGACCTCCTCCGGCACCGCCGGGATCTGCGACAGGCCCTCGGTCAGGGCGCGGAAATAGAGGCCCGTTCCGCCGGTGACGACGGGCAGCCCGCCCTGCGCCCACACGTCGCGCAGGACCGGGCCGACCTCGCGCATCCACTCGCCCACCGAGTGGTTCACCGCTGCATCGACATGCCCGAAGAGCCGGTGCGGCGCGGCCGCTTCCTCCTCCGGCGTCGGTCGGGCCGTGATGATGCGGAGGTCGCGGTAGACCTGCATGGAATCGGCGTTGACGACGACGCCGCCGAGCTGCTGCGCCAGGCGCACCGCCAGCGCGGACTTGCCGCTCGCCGTCGGTCCTGCGATGAGGATGGCCCGAACCCGTCCCGCCACTGCCCGCCCTCATGCTCCAGCGATGCCGCCGATGACCGACGCCCCGCCCGCCTCCGCCGTCCCCGCCGTGGCGACGCTCGTGTGCGGGCCCGACCGGCCCATTCTCACCGATGCCCTTCTGGCGCGCGTCGCGCAAGGGCTGCCGGCGGCGAGGCCCGCGGCAT
>JAIYAB010000311.1 GCA_027489275.1 Hyphomicrobiales bacterium | reverse complement strand
GGTCGGCCGGTAGACGGCCTTGCCGGAGCCGTCGCGCACGGTGAGGTAGTCGGCGATCGAGATCGACTCGTTGTGGGTGACGAGGAAGCCGTACTGGGCCTGCGCGGTCGGCGTCCACGAGCGCACGCGGGTGTTGGCGCCCGGCTGCAGCAGGTAGATCGCCGCGCCGCAGCCGGTGGCGTGGGTGCGGCCGTTCTCCGGCATCCACTTCTCATGCGTGCCCCAGCCGAGCTCGGCCGGCTGCAGTCCCTCCGACACGAACCCCTCGACGGACCATGTGTTGACGAACACCTGGCGCGGCTTGGGGTTCTTCGCCCGCTGCGTGTCGCGCTCGGCGATGTGGATGCCCTTGACGCCGAGGTCGCGCGCCAGGGCGGCCCAGCCCTCGCGGGTCGTCGGCTCGGCGCCGGGCAGGGCGAGGTCAGCCTTCAGGTTGACGAGCGCCTGCTTCACGAACCAGGACACCATGCCCGGGTTGGCCCCGCAGCAGGACACCGCCGTCGTGCCGCCCGGGTTGCGGCGGCGCGCCTCCAGCACCGTCTCGCGCAGCGCGTAGTTGGAGCGCGACTCCGGCCCCTTCGACTTGTCGAAGTAGAAGCCGATCCAGGGCTCGACCACCGTGTCGACGTAGAGCGCGCCGATCTCCCGGCAGTACTCCATGATGTCGAGCGAGGACGTGTCCACCGAGAGGTTGACGCAGAAGCCCTGGCCGGGGCCGGCGGTGAGCAGCGGGCCGAGCAGGTGCTTGAAGTTGTCCCGCGTGACCGGCTGGTGGATGAAGGCGACGCCGTGTTTCTCCAGCAGTGCGCGGTGGCTCTCGTCCGGGTCGATGACGGTGAACTTCGACCTGTCATAGGCGAAGTGGCGCTCGATGAGCGGCAGCGTGCCGCGTCCGATCGAGCCGAAGCCGATCATCACGATGGGACCGTCGATGCGCGCGTGGACGGGGTGGCTCATGGGCGTGTCTCCGGTCTGTCGTGGCGGGCGGATCGGGCGCACCGCCGGGGCGGCGATGCTGGATCGGAATGGCGCGCGAAAGAAACAACCGTGGCGCGCCGCGTCAACCCCTTCACGCCCCGGCGATGAAGGGGTTCGTAGCCCGCTCCTCGCCGACGGTGCTCGTGGGGCCGTGGCCGCAGATGAAGGCGACGTCGTCGCCGAGCGGCAGGACCTTGTCCCGGATGCTGGCGATGAGCTGGTCGTGGCTGCCGCCGGGCAGGTCGGTCCGGCCGACCGAGCCGCGGAAGAGGACATCGCCCATCAGCGCGAAGCGGTTCTCCGCGTTGAACAGCACGACGCTGCCGGGGGAGTGGCCGGGGCAATGCAGGACCGAGAAGGCGAGGTCGGACACGGCGACCGTGTCGCCCTCCTCCAGCCAGCGGTCGGGCGTCAGCGCCCGCGCGCCGGCGATGCCGAAGGCGAGGCCGGAGGCCGGGAGGGTGTCGAGCAGCACCTTGTCGGCCCTGTGCGGGCCCTCGACCGGGACGCCCAGCGCCTCGGCGAGTTCGGCGGCGCCGCCGGCGTGGTCGATGTGGCCGTGGGTGATCAGGATCTTCTCGATGGTGATCCCCACCTGCGCGATGGCCGCCTTGATGCGGTCGACGTCGCCGCCCGGGTCGACGACGGCGCCGACCTTGGTGGCGTCCGACCAGACCAGCGTGCAATTCTGCTGGAACGGAGTGACGGGGACGATGGCGGCACGGGCCGTGGCCATGGGGCTTCTCCGGACGGGATGGGTCTGCACTCGACGCTTGCGGGCTGCTTAGCCGACGAGGGTGTCGGCGGAAAGACCGTGCTTGTCACGAATCGGCCGAGCGCCACACTGGCGGCTCCCACCGAGACCCTGCCGCCATGTTGCCCGAACTGCTGCTGACCGCCATCACGCCGGCCTCGCGCCAGCTGCGCCGCATGGGGCTGGTGAAGGCGAGCGTCGGCCTGTGGTCGCGCAACGTCAGGCGCTCCGCGCAGTGGAGCCCGCACTATGCCCGCTGCCACGCCGTGGTGCGGCGGGCGATGGAGGGGCTGCCGTTGCGCCGCACGGCGGCGGTGCTCGGGTCGGGCCTGGCGCGGGACGTGCCGATGCGCGACTTGCTCGCGGCGTTCGGGCAGGTGGTGCTCGTCGACGCCGTACACCTGCCGACGGTGCGGCTGCGTTATGCTTTCGACAAGCGGGTCAGCTTCGTCACGCTCGACCTGTCGGGCATGGCCGGGTGGCTGGCGGGAGAGACCGGCGGGCGCGTCGCGCCGCTCGGAGCGCTGGCGGCGGACCCGACGCTGGACCTGGTGATTTCGGCGAACCTGCTGTCGCAGATCCCGCTCGGGGTCGAGACCTTCCTCGACGCCCACGAGCCGCGGGCGGCGGCGCTGCCGGCCGACATGCTGGCGCGCAGCGTGCAGGGCCATCTCGACGACCTCGCCGCTTTCGGCTGCCGCGTCTGCCTGCTCACCGACACGGTGATGACCGAGCGCGACCGCGCCGGCGCCGTGACCGACACGCTCGACCTGATGCGCGGCGTGGCGCTGCCCGCTCCCGACGAGTCATGGGACTGGACCGTGGCGCCCTTCGGCGAGGCCGATCGCAAGCACGAATACGTGCATCGCGTGCAGGCCTATGCACAGTGGAACCCGGGGTCACAAGCAGCGACCTTGATAGGTCAATAGTTCTGTCCTATACTGAAGTCTGAGAATACGAGTCCGGCCAACGGACCCGATCGGCACCTGCGGCGTTGATCTTGGCGGAGGATGAGATGGGCAACGGTGTGACGGGTGCGCCCGGATCCGGCCTGCGGGACGTTTCGCTCGACGACAAATACGACCTCGCCAAGGACCGCATCTTCCTGACGGGAACGCAGGCGATCGCGCGGCTGCTGCTGATGCAGCATGAGCGCGACCGGCTGGCGGGGCTGAACACGGCCGGGTTCGTCTCCGGCTACCGTGGCTCGCCGCTCGGCGGCCTCGACCAGCAGCTCATGAAGGCGCGGCTGCAACTGGAGCCGCGCAACATCCTGTTCCAGCCCGGCATCAACGAGGAACTGGCCGCCACCGCGTGCTGGGGCACGCAGCAGGCCGAGATGCGCGGCGAGGGCAAATACGACGGGGTGTTCTCGCTGTGGTACGGCAAGGGCCCCGGCGTCGACCGCTCGGGCGACGTGTTCCGCCACGCCAACATGGCCGGCACCTCGCCGCACGGCGGCGTCCTCGCGCTGATGGGCGACGACCACACGGCGGAAAGCTCCACCACGGCGCATCAGTCCGAGTTCCACTTCGTCGACGTGATGATCCCGATCCTGAACCCGGCCGGGGTGCAGGAGATCCTCGACTACGGGCTCTACGGCTTCGCGATGAGCCGCTTCTGCGGCACCTGGGCGGCGCTGAAGTGCATGAAGGACACGGTGGAATCGACCACCGTCGTCGATGCGCACCTCGACCGCGTGAAGATCATCAGGCCGGAGTTCGAGATGCCGCCCGGCGGCCTCAACATCCGCCCGCGCGATGGCATCCTCGAGATGGAGGCGCGGCTGCACGACTGGAAGCGCGACGCGATGCTCGCCTTCGTGCAGGCCAACCGGCTCAACCGCATCGTCACGTCGGGCGGCGCGAACGCGAAGATCGGCGTCATCACGATCGGCAAGTCCTATCTCGACGTGCGCCAGGCGATGGACGACCTCGGCATCGACGAGGTGAAGGCCAACGACCTCGGCCTGCGCCTCTACAAGATCGCCTGCCCCTGGCCGCTCGACCCGGTCGGGCTGAAGGACTTCGTGCGCGGGCTCGACCTCGTCATCGTCGTGGAGGAGAAGCGATCGCTCATCGAGGTGCAGGTGCGCGAGGAGCTTTACGGAACCGCGAACCAGCCCATCTGCATCGGCAAGAAGGACGAGCAGGGCCACTGGCTCTTCCCCGTGAAGGGCGCGCTCGACCCCAACGACATCGCGATCACCATCGGCGAACGGCTGCTCGCCGCGCGCCCGAACGAGGAGTTGCAGTCCCGCGTCGCGAAGCTGAAGCAGGCGCAGGCCATGCTCGCGCAGACCACGGACGTAGCGACGCGCACCCCCTACTTCTGCTCCGGCTGCCCGCACAACACCTCGACCAGGGTGCCCGAAGGCATGCGCGCCTATGCGGGCATCGGCTGCCACTACATGGTCCAGTGGATGGACCGCTCGACGGACGGCTTCACCCAGATGGGCGGCGAGGGCGCCAACTGGGTCGGCGAGTCGCAGTTCTCGAAACGCGGCCACGTGTTCCAGAACCTCGGTGACGGGACCTGGAACCACTCCGGCGTGCTGGCGCTTCGCTTCGCGCTCGCGAGCAAGGTGAACGTCACCTACAAGCTGCTGTTCAACGACGCCGTCGCCATGACGGGCGGACAGCACCACGAAGGCGGACTGACCGTCGACATGCTGGCGCGGCAGGTGGCCGCGGAGGGCGTGACGCGTATCGCACTCGTGTCCGACGAGCCGGACAAGTATCCGCCGACGACGCAGTGGCCGGCCGGCATGACGCGCCACCACCGTGACGAACTGGACGCAGTGCAGCGCGAACTGGCCGAGATCCCCGGCGTGACCGCCATCGTCTACGACCAGACCTGTGCGGCCGAGAAGCGCCGCCGGCGCAAGCGCGGCGAGTTTCCGGACCCGGACAAGCGCGTCTTCATCAACACCCGCGTCTGCGAGGGCTGCGGCGACTGCGGCGTGAAGTCCAACTGCGTCTCGGTGCAGCCCGTCGAGACCGAGTTCGGACGCAAGCGGCAGATCGACCAGTCGAACTGCAACAAGGACTTCTCCTGCGTGAACGGTTTCTGCCCCTCCTTCGTGACGGTGGAAGGCGCGACGATCCGCAAGGCGAAGCCGGCGGCGGCGGCCGGCGAGGCTCCGGAGCTGCCCGAGCCGGTGCTGCCCGCGCTGGACGGAACCTACGCCATCATCGTGACCGGCGTCGGCGGCACGGGCGTGGTGACCATCGGCGCGATCCTCGGCATGGCGGCGCACCTCGAGGACAAGGGCTGCGGCATGATCGACATGGCCGGCCTCGCCCAGAAGGGCGGCGCGGTCTACAGCCACGTCAAGCTCGCGGCGCGGCCGGAGGACGTGCACTCGATCCGCGTCGCAGCCGGCGAGGCCGACCTCGTGCTCGGCTGCGATCTCGTCGTCACCGGCACGCGCAAGGTGCTGGCCGCGGTGCAGCCGGGCCAGACGACGATGGTCGTCAATACGGCCGAGGTGCTGCCGGGCGACTTCACGCGCAACCCCGATTTCTCGCTGCCCGCCGAGCGGATCAAGCGCGCCGTGAGCACGGCCACGGGCCGCGAGAACGCGTTCTTCGTGGAGGCGACGCGGATCGCCACCGCGCTGACCGGCAACGCCATCGCGGCGAACATGTTCATGCTCGGCTACGCCTTCCAGCTCGGCCGGATCCCGCTGTCCTCGGCCGCCCTCGTGCGCGCCATCGAGCTCAACGGCGAGGCGGTGGCAATGAACAAGGCCGCCTTCGCGTGGGGCCGCCGTGCCGCGCTCGATCCGGCCGGCGTCGATGCGCTGATCGGCGCCGCCGCGCCCGCGCCGAGCGGCGACCGCAACCTTTCCACGACGCTCGACGAGGTGATTGCCCGGCGCGTCGCGCTGCTGACCGACTACCAGGATGCCGCCTACGCGCGGCGCTATGCGGATCGCATCGCCAGGGTGCGTGCGGCGGAGGCGGCGGTCGCGCCGCACTCGACGGCGCTCACGGAGGCCGCCGCGCGCAGCCTCGCCAAGCTGATGGCCTACAAGGACGAGTACGAGGTTGCCCGGCTTTACACGGACGGCGAGTTCCTGAAGGGCCTGTCAGCGCAGTTCGAGGGTGACATGAAGCTCACCTTCCACCTCGCGCCGCCGATCCTCAGCCGCAGGGACGAGCACACCGGCCTGCCGAAGAAGACGACCTTCGGCCCGTGGATGCTGAAGGCGCTGGGCGTGCTGGCCAAGTTCAAGGGTCTGCGCGGCGGCATGCTCGACGTCTTCGGATACAGCCACGAGCGCCGGATGGAGCGCCGCCTGATCACGGAGTTCGAGGCCCTGCTCGACGAGATCGTCGCCCGGCTGACGGCGACGAAACTGCCGACGGCAGTCGGTCTTGCCGAGCTTCCCCTGTCGATCCGGGGCTTCGGCCACGTCAAGCAGCGCAACCTCGGGGAAGCGAAAGCGCGGCAGGACGAGCTGCTGTCCCGGCTGAGGGCGGAACACGATGTTCCGGCAATGGCGGCCGAATAGGCGCGGCTTTCGCGATCCGACGGCGGCTTCTGCGACTATTGTCGCCCCTTGCCATCTGGAATTGAGGAACTAACCTCAGAAATCATGGCGGGGGCTTGTCGCTGAGGTGGCGACATTCCATGTCTTGAATGACGGCCCGATCCTACCGGACAAAAAAGCGGGGGAGCGGGATCCGGGCATGGTCGCCCGGCGAGGGAGGAGAGGGTCAGTGACAGCCACTGCGGCTTCACGCGAGGATACGTTCCCGAAACTGCTTGCGCGCAATGCATCCGTGCGCGGATCGCGGACGGCGATCCGGCACAAGGATCTCGGCATCTGGCAGGCGTGGACGTGGGCGCAGGTGCACGACACCTGCCGCGCCTTCGCGGCGGGGCTGTCGGCGATAGGCCTGCAGGCCGGAGAGACCGTCGCCATCGTCGGGCAAAACCGCCCCCGCCTCTACTGGTCCATGATGGCGGCGCAGATGGTCGGCGCGGTTCCGGTGCCCGTCTACGCGGACTCGGTGGCCGAGGAGATGGCCTATGTCCTGTCCCACGCCGAGGTGAAGCTCGCCGTCGTGCAGGACCAGGAGCAGGTGGACAAGCTGCTCTCCATCGCCGACCGCGTGCCGAGCCTGCGCCACGTCATCTACGACGAGAAGCGCGGCCTGCGCGACTACGACCACGCCCGCCTGCACGACCTCGACACTCTCATCGCCGACGGCGCAAAACGCCTGAACGGCGACGCCGGCGCCCGCAGCGCCCTCGATGCCTCGATCGAGGCCGGCAAGGGCGCGGACCTCGCCATCATCCTCTACACATCGGGCACCACCGGCCGGCCCAAGGGCGTGATGCTGACCTACGACAACGTCGTCGTGTCGGCGCGGAACGGCTGCACCTTCGACAACCTGGACGAGACGGAGGAGGTGATCGCCTATCTCCCGCTCGCCTGGGTGGGCGACCACATCTTCTCCTACGCGCAGTCCATCGTCGCGGGCTTCTGCGTGAACTGCCCCGAGAGCCCGGAGACGGTGGTGGAGGACCGGCGCGAGGTCGGCACGACCTACGCCTTCGCGCCGCCGCGCGTCTACGAGAACCTGCTGACGCTGACGATGGTTCGCATGGAGGACGCCTCCGCCTTCAAGCGGAAGCTGTTCCACTACTTCCTCGGCGTGGCGAAGCGCTGCGGCGAGCAGATCCTCGACCGCAAGCCCGTGCCGTTCGGCGACCGGCTGCTCTACGGGCTGGGCGAGATCATGGTCTACGGCCCGCTGAAGAACCGCTTCGGCCTGACCAAGGTGAAGGTCGCCTACACGGCCGGCGAGGCCATCGGCCCGGAGATCTTCCGGTTCTTCCGCTCGCTCGGCGTGAACCTGAAGCAGCTCTACGGCCAGACGGAGGCCTCGGTCTACGTGACCATGCAGCCCGACGGCGAGATCCGCGCCGACACCGTGGGCCGCCCGGGTCCCGACGTCGAGGTGAAGATCGCCGACGACGGCGAGGTGCTGTTCCGCTCGCCCGGCGTGTTCCAGTCCTACTTCAAGGATCCCGAGGCGACGGCCCGCACGAAGACGCCTGACGGCTGGGTGCATTCGGGCGACGCCGGCTTCTTCGACGCGACGGGCCATCTCAAGATCATCGACCGCGCGAAGGACGTCGGCCGGATGCGCGACGGCGCGCTGTTCCCGCCGAAATACGTCGAGAACAAGCTGAAGTTCTACCCGAACATCAAGGAGGTCGTCGCCATCGGCAACGGCGAGGACTTCGTGACCTGCTTCATCAACATCGACCTGACGGCGGTCGGCAACTGGGCCGAGCGCAACAACGTGGTCTATGCGTCCTACCAGGAGCTCGCCGGGCATCCGCTCGTCTACGACATGATCGCGGCGCACGTCGACGAGGTGAACCGCTCGCTCGCCGGCGAGCCGCGCATGGGCGGGGCGCAGGTGAAGCGGTTCCTGATCCTGCACAAGGAGCTCGACGCCGACGACGGCGAGCTCACCCGCACGCAGAAGGTGCGGCGCAGCTTCATCGCCGAACGCTACGGACCTCTCGTGAAGGCGCTCTACGACGGGTCCAAGGAGGCCGACATCCGCACCGAGGTGACGTTCGAGGACGGCCGCAAGGGCGTCATCGCGGCGCGCGTGAAGATCCGCGACTGCGCGGTGCAGCCCGTCGCGGCGGCGGCGCGAACCCTGGAGACGGCGGCATGAGGGCGCCCGGTTCGGACAAGGGCATCGCGGCCGGGGACGTGCTGCTGGCGGTCGACGGCGTGTCGCTGGCCTTCGGCGGCGTCAAGGCGATCACGGACGTGTCGTTCGACATCCGCAAGGGCGAGATCCGCGCGATCATCGGCCCGAACGGCGCGGGCAAGACGTCGATGCTGAACGTTATCAACGGCTTCTACCATCCGCAGCACGGCCGCATCACCTTCAAGGGCGAGACCCGCCAGCGCATGCGCCCGCACGTGGCCGCGGCGCAAGGCATTGCCCGCACCTTCCAGAACGTGGCGCTCTTCAAGGGCATGACGACGCTGGACAACATCATGGCCGGGCGCACGCTGAAGATGCGCGGCTCGTTCTTCTGGCAGCTCTTCCGGCACGGGCCGGCGATGCGCGAGGAGATCGAGCACCGGCATGTGGTCGAGGAGATCATCGACTTCCTGGAGATCCAGCACATCCGCAAGACGCCCGTGGGCAAGCTGCCCTACGGCCTGCAGAAGCGCGTCGAACTCGGCCGGGCGCTGGCCATGGAGCCGGACCTCCTGCTGCTCGACGAGCCGATGGCGGGCATGAACCTCGAGGAGAAGGAGGACATGTCCCGCTTCATCATCGACGTGAACAACCAGTACGGCACCACCATCGCCCTCATCGAGCACGACATGGGCGTGGTGATGGACCTCTCCGACCGCGTCGTCGTGCTGGAATACGGCCGCAAGATCGCCGACGGGACCCCCGCCGAGGTGAAGAGCGACCAGACCGTCATCGACGCCTATCTCGGCGTTCCCCATTGAAGGCCGCGGGCATGGCGTCGAACCTCGCAATCCACCACTCGACGGGCGCAGGGGCCGGACGATGAGCGCGATCGAGGCTCCCAACCCGCCGCTGCGGCTGTCGTCGACCGGATGGACGCTTCTCGGTCTCGCGGCGCTCGTGGTGCTGCTCGTCGCCGGCAACCTCACAGGCGCGATCTCCAAGGGAGACGTGCTCGACAAGATCCTGATCGACCCGTTCCGGCAGATGAAGGACGCGCCGGACCTGCTGGTGCAGACGGTGTGGGAAGGCTTCGTCTCGGGCGTGCTCTACGCGCTCATCGCGCTGGGCTTCGTGCTCATCTTCAAGGCGTCGGGCGTGTTCAACTTCGCCCAGGGCATCATGGTGGTGTTCGCGGGGCTGACGCTGGTCGGGCTCTACGAGATGGGCGTGCCCGCCTTCCTCGCGCTGATCCTGACGCTGGGGGTGATGTTCCTGCTTGCGGTGACGGTGGAGCGGGTGGTGCTGCGGCCGCTGGTGAACCAGCCCGACATCATCCTGTTCATGGCCACCTTCGGCATCACCTACTTCCTGATCGGTTTCGGAGAGCTGATCTTCGGCGGCAACCCGAAGCAGATGATCGCCGAGGAGCTGAT
>JAIYAB010000361.1 GCA_027489275.1 Hyphomicrobiales bacterium | reverse complement strand
TGCCGTGATAGAGGCCGGACGTGTCGCCGAGGCCCACCGTGTTGGCGGTGGCGAACAGGCGGAAGGCCGGATGCGGCCGGATGCCGCGCTTCTGGTCGAGAAGCGTGAGCTTGCCGGAAATCTCCAGCACGCGCTGGATCACGAACATCACGTCCGGCCTGCCGGCGTCGTATTCGTCGAAGACGAGCGCGATGTTGTTCTGCAGCGCCCAGGGCAGGATGCCGTCCTGGAACTCCGTCACCTGCTTGCCGTCCTTCAGCACGATCGCGTCCTTGCCGACGAGGTCGATGCGCGAGACGTGGCTGTCCAGGTTGATGCGGATGCAGGGCCAGTTGAGCCGCGCCGCCACCTGCTCGATATGCGTCGACTTGCCGGTGCCGTGGTAGCCCGTGACCATGACGCGGCGGTTGCGCGCGAAGCCGGCCAGGATCGCCAGCGTGGTGTCACGGTCGAACAGGTAGTCCGTGTCGAGGTCGGGAACATGGGCGTCCGGCGCCGAATAGGCCGGAACTTCCATGTCGGTTTCGATGCCGAACAGCTGGCGTGCGGACACCTTCATGTCCGGGAGGCCCGGCATCTTCTCAATCGTGGCAGACATGAATCCTCTCAGGGCAGAGCCGGCCCGGGGGCCACGCAGGGCCTGCCCACGCGGCGCGCCGCACGGCAGACGGACCTGACATCGTGTTTAAGGGCTTAGGCGGCGGGTGGCAATTCGCATCCTGATCGAGGCAAACCGCGGGCCGGTCCTGCGGGTCCTCACGCGAAGCCACCGGCCTTCAGCGTGTTGTAGGCGTTGATCACCTCGCGCAGCCGGTCCTCGTAGGACCGGTCGCCGCCGTTCGCATCGGGATGGACCTGCTTCACGAGCTGCTTGTAGCGCGCCTTCACGGTGACCGTGTCGGCCGTCTCTTCCAGACCGAGAACCTCGAAGGCCCGCCGTGCTACCGGCCCCACCCCCGGACGGCCGGGCGCGGGAGCCTCGGTCGCGGCGCGCGCGGCGAACCCGGCAGCCCGGAAAACGCCGAGCGGATCGTCGTAGACGTACTCGGCGCCGTGGTCGCCGCCCTTGCGCTGCCCCGCGCCGGGGCCCGTTCCCATGTTCCAGGTCGGCCGGTGCCCCACCACCGCGTCCTTCTGGTAGCGGGCGATGGCGTCGTCGGTCATGCCGGCGAAGTAATTGTAGGACTGATTGTAGACGCGCACGTGCTCGAGGCAGAAGCGCCAGTACTGGCCTTCGTTGCCGCGGCCCTTCGGCGCGCGATGGTCGCCGCGCTCCTTGCAGCCGGGGTGCTCGCAGGTCGGGCCGTCGACCCGCGCGCGTGGATCCTCGGCCCGCTTGGGCCGCGTCCGAATCCTGTCGAAGATGCGCGAGTTGAGGTTCATCGTGCTGGCATTATGGTAGGTCGCGGCGGCCCCGCAAGGCAGGGGCCATGGAAAAGGTCGCTTGACACGCGTGCGACGCAGGGCGGCGATGTCGTGCCGGGCGGAAACACGATGGACCGTAGCGGCAAGGCGTTGACGCTTTGCGACGGCCCATCGAGGAACAGGGTGCAACGGATGCAGGTCAGGGCCTCGATCCTCAGGAAGCTCACGGACGGCCTGCGGCCGGTCACCATCGAGGTGATCGACGAATCCGAGCAGCACCACGGCCACGGCGGCTGGCGCGAGGGCGGCGAGACCCACTTCCGGGTGCGCCTCGTCTCCGAGGCCTTCCGCGGCAAGACCCGCGTGGAGCGTCACCGCCTCGTCAACGGCCTGCTCGCCGACGAACTCGCCGGCCGCGTCCACGCGCTGGCGATCACCGCGAAGGCGCCGGGGGAGTAGAGGTCAGAAGAGATCCTGCCACCGGCGCGCGCCGTGCAGCACTCTCACGATGTCCACGCCGTCGGATGTGATCTCGTAGAGGATGAGATAACGCCCCGCCGGAAACAACCGGAGGCCTTTCCGAATATCTGATCGCTCGACGCCGATACCGGGGGCGTCCGCAATGTTTCTGCATCGCGCGAGAATGGCGTCGAGCCATCTCGAGGCCGCCGGAGGGTTGTCTTCGGCGATGGTCGCCACGATCCCTTCGAGATCGCCGACTGCGAGCGGCCGAAGTCGGAAACTCATCCGGCCGTACGGGTCCCCGGCCTGTTCAGGAGGTTCGCACGGAGCGCGGCGAAGGCGTCTTCGCCGTCGACAGGATCGCCGCTTGCGACGCCCTGATCCCAGAGGCGGCCCAGTTCGTCCAGGGCACGTTCACGTTCCCGCCTCCTGAAGCTCCACTCGCGCAGCGCATCCCGGACGACTTCGCTGGCGGAGGCATATTCACCGGCCTTGACGACCTCGCGGACGGCAGACGCCATTTCCGGCGTGAGCGCGACGCTGACTTTTTCGACATTGGCCATGGCTCGCCACTCCTTCGACAGGAATGGTAGGGAAGTTTCCTACCAGCGGCAAGCAGGCGAACCGGTGAGCTAGGCCGCTACTTCACCCGCTCCAGGATGCTCACATAATTCGCGACCGCCGCGCCGCCCATGTTGAAGATCCCGCCCAGCGTGGCCGCCGGGATCTGCATGTCGCCGGCGTCGCCGCACAGCTGCATCGCGGTCAGCGCATGCATCGACACGCCCGTTGCGCCGATCGGATGGCCCTTCGCCTTGAGGCCGCCGGAGGGGTTGACCGGCAGCCGGCCGTCCTTCTCCGTCCATCCTTCCGCGATAGCCACCGCGCCGCGGCCTTCCGGCACGAGGCCCATGGCCTCGTATTCGATGAGCTCGGCGATGGTGAAGCAGTCGTGCGTCTCGACGAAGGACAAATGGTCCAGCGTGACGCCAGCCTGCATCAGCGCGCGCCGCCAGGCTTCGGCGCAGCCCTCGAATTTCAGGATGTCGCGCTTCGACATCGGCAGGAAGTCCTGCACGTGCTGCGCGGCGCGGAAGGCCACCGCGCGGCGCATGCCCACGGCCGTCTCGGCGTCGGCCAGCACCAGCGCCGCCGCGCCGTCCGACACCAGCGAGCAATCCGTGCGCTTGAGCGGGCCGGCAACGAACGGGTTCTTGTCGCTTTCCTGCCGGCAGAAGGCGAAGCCAAGGTCCTTGCGCATCTGCGCGTAGGGATTGGCGACGCCGTTGCGGTGGTTCTTCGCCGCGATCCGCGCGAGTGCGTCGGACTGGTCGCCGTGCCGCTGGAAATAGCCCGCTGCGATCTTGCCGAACACGCCGGCGAAGCCGCCGGGCGTCGCGCCGTCCTCCGGCAGGTAGGAGGCCTTGAGCAGGTTCTTGCCGATCTCGGGGCCGGGCGTCGTCGTCATCTGCTCGACGCCGACGACGAGGACCACGCGCGCGCTGCGCGCTGCGATGCTCTTCAGCGACTGGTGCACCGCCGCCGAGCCCGTCGCGCAGGCGTTCTCCACCCGCGTCGCCGGCTTGAAGCGCAGCGCCGGGTCGGCCTGGAGCACAAGGGAGGCGGTGAAGTCCTGCGCCGAGAAGCCGGCGTTGAAGTGGCCCAGCACGATCTCGTCGACGTCCCCCGCCGTGATCCCCGCATGGTCGAGCGCCTCGGTGGCCACCCTCACGATGAGGCTCTCGACGCTTTCGGCGTCCATCTTCCCGAACGGGGTGTGGGCCCAGCCGACGATGCACGCGCTCATGTTGCAATCCTCCACGATCATCCGGGAGTGTGGGGTCGCCGGCCGCCGCGCGCAAGACAGGGCAATCCCGCAGGCGGCGCGGGGACTTTCCTCAGTGCGACCAGAGCAGCAGGCCGACGCCGACTACGATGAGTGCCATGCCGGCGAGCTCGCGCGCCGAGGTGCCCTGCCGGAACAGGCGGCGCGAGACGAGCTGCGCCAGCACCACCTCGACCAACGCAAGCGTGCGCACATTCGCCGCGCTCGTGAGCGAGAAGCCGATGAACCAGAATTGCGAGGCCAGCGCCCCCATCAGCCCCGCGAAGAGCGAGGGCCGCCACGCCGTGAAGCTCTTCACCAGCGACGCCCGGTCGAACAGCCCGAGCCAGACCAGCAGCATGGCGCTCTGGATGCCGAGCGACCAGGCCAGCGTCGTGGTCGCGCGCATGACGAAGGAGCCGTCCGCAAGCGTCAGGATCGCGCCGCGGAACGCTACGGCCGACAGCGCGAAAAAGGCCCCGGCCGCGATACCGAGGCCGGCCGGCCGCAGCGCGGCGAGGCTCGCCGCAGCGCCGGGCTTCACCGCCATCAGCACCACGCCGGCCGTCGCCACGAAGACGGCGAGCGCTCCGACCGGGGTCACGTGGTCGCCCAGGACCGCGACGCCGAACACCGCGACGAGGACCGGCTCGGTCTTGATGTAGGCGGTCGTCACCGCAAACGAGCGCTCGCGCATCGCCGCCAGCATCAGCACGGTCGCCAGGATCTGCGTGATCGCCCCGGCCGTCGTGAAGGCGAGATAGGTCGGCGTCGGAGCCGGCACGCTCCAACCCGACGCCGCCGCAACGAGCGCGAGCAGCACGAGGGCGAACGGAAAGCCGTAGAGAAACCGGACCTGGCTCGCGCCGACAGTGCCGAGCGTCTCGGTCAGGCTGCGCTGCATGGCGTTGCGCGCCGTCTGCGCGGCGGCCGCGAGAAGCGTCGCCGGGATCCACAGCAGGGCGAGGGTCACGGGATTGGCGTCCTTTTCATGGCGCGGCCTGCCCGACCGTCGCCCCATTCGGTGACTACCAGCGGGCTCGACCCTAGGCAAATCGCGCGGCCCGGGGTACCAAGTCGTTGTCGATGAAGCTGGACCGGTCGCCCGAGCGAGACCGGCCAAGGCGGCGAGTTGCCCCGGAGCCGCGCCCGAACCGGAACGTGATGATGGCCCTGTCCGACCAGCGCACCCCCATCGAGACCCGTCGCCGCTCCCGTTTTCGATCCCTTGCCCGCCTGTCCCTGCCGGCGATACTGGCAGGACTCCTGTCCTGCGGCGCCGCCGCTGCGGCCTCGCCTTACGTCGTGGTCGACGCGTCGTCGGGGCGTGTGCTGATGCAGGAGGACGCCACGATGCCGTGGCACCCGGCATCGGTGACCAAGCTGATGACGGCCTATGTGGCCCTGAAGGCGATGCGGGACGGCGCCGTCGGCTGGGAGACGCCGATTCCCGTCACCGTGCGCGCCTCCCGCGCCGCGCCCTCCAAGATCGGCGTGAAGCCCGGCCAGGAGGTGACGCTCGAGAACGCGCTCAAGATGCTGCTGGTGAAGTCCGCCAACGACATGGCGATCGTCATCGCCGAGGGCGTCGGCGGCAGCGTCGAAGACTTCGCCACCATGATGAACGCCGAGGCCAGGCGGCTGGGCATGCGCGAGAGCCGCTTCATCAACCCGAACGGCCTGCACGCCGAGGGCCAGCAGACGTCGGCGCGCGACATGGCGATTCTCGCCCGCGCCCTGCTGCTGGAGTTCCCGCAGCACGCCGACCTGTTCTCCATCCCCGCGCTGCAGCTCGGAGACCGGGTGATGAACAACACCAACGGCCTGATCGGGCGCTACCCGGGCGTCGAGGGAATGAAGACCGGGTTCGTCTGCGCCTCGGGCTTCAACCTCGTCGCCGTCGCCTCGCGCAACGGCCAGCGGCTGATCGCCGTCGTCATGGGCGAGCCTTCGGCGGCGGACCGGACGATCAAGGCCGCGACCCTGCTCGACAAGGGCTTCGGCGGAGGCGGGGGCGGCGGCGGCTTGTTCGGCTTCGGCGCCGCCACGACGCTGGAATCCCTGCCCCGCTCGCCGGTCGGCGTTGCGCCGAACGTGCGCGAGGAGATCTGCGTGCGCCGCAAGGGCCCGCCGGCTTCCGAGGACGAACTCGACCGTGCCCAGGCGGCCACTGGCGGGCCGACGTCGTTCTCCTCCGACGGTGGCGGGCCGAGCTTCTTCGGCGGCTCCTCGATGACGCTCGCTTCGGCCGGCAGCTCGGTCCGCGGCGCCGGCGGCCCGCGCTCACTCGCCGCCCGCGCACCGCTGGAACCCGTCGCGGTCTTCCTCGGCCGCTCGCCGGGGTCCGGCACGGCCCCCGTCGCCGCCAACGCCAGGCCTATCCCCTCCCGTCCCGACGCGCCCGAGACCGCGACCGCCTTCGTCGGCGACAGGGCCCGCACGGGAACGCCGGCCGGTCCGGCCGGCGGGCCCATCGTACTGGCGCCCGCGGCGATGGTGCCGCTCAAGGCCGGCGCCGGCGCGGCCATCGGCGCGGGAGCCCACGCGGCGACGACGCCGAAGCTCGGCGCCATCGCGCCGAAGGCGACGCCCGCCGCAGCGGCGAAAGCCGCTCCCGGTTCTGCCGGTGCCAAAGCCGCGCCGCCAAAGTCTGCCACGGCCAAGCCCGCCTCCACAAAGCCCGCCGCGGCGAAACCGGCGACTGGTAAACCGACCAGCGCAAAGCCCGCCACGGCGGCCAAGCCCGCAGCGGCGAAACCGCCTGCGAAGCCGGCCGCCGCCCCGGCCGCAAAGCCGGCGCCGTCGGCGACCGCCCCGAAGAAGCCCGCCACCGACGGCTGATCCGCTCCAGCGCACCGAGGAATCGATGGTTTCCGCCATGCCGGCCAACGCCGGCGTCCTTCTCGCGCTCGGCTCCGCCGCCGCCTACGGCCTCAACATCACCTTCACCCGGATCGCAGCGCTGGCGGGGGTCCCGGGCCCCTCGCTCGTCGTCTACCGCGTGCTCGTGATGCTGGCGCTCGCCGGGGCGGTCATCGTGCTGATGCGCAAGAGCTTCCGCATCGCGGAGGGCGAGGGCCGCGCCGTGGCGCTGCTCGGCATCACCTCCGCCGGGGTCGGCCTATGCTACCTGTCCTCGGTGGCCTTCATCCCGGTGACGGTGGCCGCCGTCCTGTTCTACACCTTCCCGATCCTCATCGTGGCGCTGAGCCCCCTCGTCGAGGGCACGCGCGTCACGCTGCCGCTGCTCGCCGTCACGGTCTGCGCCTTCGTCGGCGTGGTGCTGGTCGTCGGGCCCGCCTGGGGCGACCTCGATCCGGTCGGCCTTCTCCTCGCCGCCGGCGCCAGCGTCGCCGCGACCGCCCAGTTCTTCGCCGCCGGGAGGGCGGTGCGGACGGAGACATGGTCGAAGCTGCTGTGGGTGCACGTAATGGTCCTGCCCGCCGGGCTCGCCGCAGCCATGGCGACGGGGGGACTGGCCGCTCCTGCCGCCCTCGCGCTCGCGCCGTGGTCGGTGTTCTTCAACATCGGCGGCTTCGTCATCGGCTTCCTGCTGCAGCTCATGGCGCTCGCCCGCGTCTCGGCCGTCGTCGCGGGCCTCGCCTTCTGCGCGGAGCCGGTCGTCGCCTCGGTCACCGCCGCTCTCGTGCTGGGCGAGACGCTCAGCCTGATCCAGTATCTGGGCGGGGCGATGGTGATCGGCGCGATCGTCGCCAACGTGCTCATCGACCAGCGCCGCCACCGCGCCCCGAAGGCCATTCCGGAGCCCGCATGACGGATCCGACGCCGCTTCCGGTGACCGTGCTGACGGGCTTCCTCGGCTCGGGCAAGACGACGCTGCTCAACCGCCTGCTGAAGGATCCCGCCCTCGCCGACACCGTGGTGATCGTCAACGAGTTCGGCGAAGTCGGCCTCGACCACCTGCTGATCGAGGCGGTGGAGGGCGACATGGTGCTGCTGTCGTCCGGCTGCCTGTGCTGCAGCGTGCGCGGCGACCTCGTCGCCACGCTGGAGGACCTGCTCGCCCGCCGCGATTCCGGCGCCATCGCGCCGTTCCGCCGCGCCGTCATCGAGACGACCGGCCTCGCCGATCCCGCGCCGGTGCTGTCGGCCGTGATGTCCCACCCCTGGCTCGGAACCCGCTACGCGATCGACGGGGTCGTCACCACGGTCGACGCCGTGAACGGCGAGGCGACGCTCGATTCCCATGTCGAGGCCGTCAAGCAGGCGGCGGTGGCCGACCGCCTCGTCCTGACGAAGAGCGACATCGCCGACCCTGCCGCCGTGGCGCGCCTGACACGCCGTCTCGCGCGCCTCAACCCGTCCGCCCGCCTGCTCGACGCCGCGCGCGGCGAGGCGACCGCGGCCGCCCTGCTCGATTCCAGCCCCTACGAGGCCGGCGCCAAGATCCCCGACGTCGCCACGTGGCTGAACGAGGAGGCGTTCCGCGACCGGGCGGACCACGCCGGCCACGACCACGGCTCCGGCCCGGACCAGGACCGCCACGACGTCAACAGGCACGACGCCTCCATCCGCGCCTTCTGCATGGCGACCGACCGGCCGATCCCCGTCGCTGCCCTCGACCTGTTCCTCACGCTGCTGCCCTCCGCCCACGGTCCGCGGCTGCTGCGCATGAAGGGAATCGTGCGCATCGCCGAGGATCCCGACCGGCCCGTCGTCCTGCACGGCGTCCAGCACGTGGTGCACCCGCCCGTCGTCCTGCCCCGCTGGCCCGACGCCGACCGGCGCACCCGTCTCGTCTTCATCACCCGCGACCTCGACGAGAGCTACGTCCGCAAGCTCTGGGATGCCTTCGCCGGCACGCCTGCCATCGACACCCCGGATCGCGCGGCCCTCGTCGACAATCCGCTCGCGCTGCCGCGCGGGAACGCCTGACGTCGCCCCGTTCCCTGGCGTGGACCGCGACGCCGCGACCGGCTATCCCGTATCTCGCGGACGCGGCATCATGCCGGCCGGACAAGAGCCCGAAGGGCCGATTCGAGCGGACACGCTCCGCGGGGAAACGGGGAGAGGTTGATGTCATTGTTTCAGCGGCTCGGAAGCGAGCTCGCCTATCTCAAGGGCTCGCTGCGCATCCTCAAGCGCACCGGCCCGATTGCGAAGAGCCCGACTTTCACGATCGTCGACCTGCTGTCCGAGATCGGCGAGCGCTTCGGCGACCGCACGGCTCTAATCTCGGACGTCGAGACCTTCACCTTCCGCCAGCTCGACGCGCGCGCCAACCAGGTGGCGCGCTGGGCGCGCGCCCAGGGCATCGGCAAGGGTGACGCGGTCGCGCTGTGCATGCACAACCGGCCCGACTATCTGTGCATCTGGCTCGGCATCGCGAGGGCCGGCGGCGCCACCGCTCTGATCAACACCAACCTCGTCGGCAATCCGCTCGCCCACTCGCTGGCGATCGTCAAGGCGAAGATCGTCATCGCCGGCGCCTCGCTGGCCGCCACCGTGGAGCAGGCGCTTCCCCTGCTGGAGGAGAAGCCTGTGCTGTGGGTGCACGGCGCGCCCGTCGGCGATCACCCGCGCATCGACGTCACCCTCGGCGACTTCGCGGGCAACCCGCTGTCGGCGCAGGAGCGCACGCCGCTGACCATCGAGGACCGCTGCCTCTTCATCTACACCTCGGGCACGACCGGGCTGCCGAAAGCGGCCAACATCAACCATTACCGCGTCATGGCGATGGCCCGCGGCTTCTCCGCGCTGATGGACACCTCGCCCGACGACCGCATGTACGACTGCCTGCCGATGTACCATTCCAACGGCGGCGTGCTCGCCACCATGGGAACGCTGGCGCAGGGCGGCAGCGTCGTCATCCGCGACCGGTTCTCGGCGCGCGAGTTCTGGGGCGACATCGTCCGCAACCAGTGCACGCTGTTCTTCTATATCGGCGAGTTCTGCCGCTATCTCGTGAACACGCCGCCGGGACCGGATGACCGCCGGCACCGCATCCGCCTCGTCTGCGGCAACGGCCTGCGGCCCGACATCTGGACCACCTTCGTCTCGCGCTTCGGCATCGAGAACATCCGCGAGTTCTATGCGGCGACGGAGGGCAACGTCGTCCTCTTCAACCTCGACAGCCGGCCCGGCTCGGTCGGCCGCATCCCGAAATGGGCCGAGCGGCGCTTCGTCGTGAAGATCGTGCGCTTCGACATCGAGAACCAGCAGCCCATCCGCGGCGCGGACGGCTTCTGCATTCCCTGCCCGCCGGGCGAGGTGGGCGAGATCATCGGCCAGATCATCAACGATCCGGCCAAGCCCGCGAACCGCTTCGAGGGCTACGCCGACAAGAGCGCCACCGAAACCAAGATCCTGCGCGACGTCTTCGAGAAGGGAGACGCGTGGTTCCGCTCCGGCGACCTGCTCAAGCGCGACGCGGACGGCTATTTCTACTTCATCGACCGGATCGGCGACACCTACCGCTGGAAGGGCGAGAACGTCGCTACGTCGGAGGTCTCCGAGGCGATCAGCGTCTTCCCCGGCATTGCCGAGTGCAACGTCTACGGCGTCCAGGTGCCGGGGCACGAGGGGCGCGCCGGCATGGCCGCGATCGTGCTGGACGACGGGGCGGAACTCGATCTCGAGGCCTTGCGCGACCACCTCGCCTCGCAGCTTCCCGATTACGCCCGGCCGGTCTTCCTTCGCCTGCGCGCGGCACTCGAGCACACAGGCACCTTCAAGCAGCGCAAGATCGACCTCGTGAAGGAAGGCGCCGACCCGGCCAGCGTTTTCGACCCGCTCTATCTCTTCCACCCGGGCGAGAAACGGTTTGTTCGCCTCGATTCCGAACTCTATGCCGCGATCGGCGAGGGACGGGTCAGGTTGTAAGGGCTGCTTGATATCAATTGGTACGCGACTTGTTGCATCCGGTGGGCGGTCGTCGACACGGCCGCTCGTTCGTCGCGGTCCGGCACGTCGCCGTTCCGTTTCGAGACGACCCCCGACACCGAACGACCGCCGAGCGTACCAATGCAGAACAGCGTCGACCTTGTGACCCCGCCCCGACAGCCGGTCCTGCCGCTTGCCGCGGCGGACCGCGGCGCGCCGCCGCTGCGCGGCCAGACTGCCGCCGGGTCGAAGGCCCACGGGATCGAGGTCCAGGTCTGCGGCGTCATGCAGGCGGCTGATCACGTCGTTGCCTGGCGCGACCTGTGCGGCCGCGCGCTCGACCGCAACGTCTACTACGATCCGGACTTCGCCCTGGCGGTGATCCGCCACCTGCGCGACGTGCCCCGGCCGGTCTTCGCGCTGGTGCGCGACCGCGCCATCGACGGCGACGGCGCGCTGCTCGGCCTCTTCCCCGTCGTCATGCCGCGCCTCGGCATGGGGCAGCTCGAACTCTTCGGATGGCGGCACGACCAGCTCACGCTCGGCACGCCCCTCGTCGACCGCGCGCGGGCCCCCGAGGTCGTCAAGGCGTTCCTCGACTGGATCGCCGGCCAGAACGGCGCCGGCGGAGTTCTGTTGCCGCTCGTGACCGAAGACAGCGAGACCGCCGGGGTGATCCGTGCCGTCGCAGCGGCAACAGGCCGCGCGGTGCGGCGCTTCGGCGATCACCGGCGCGCGGTCCTCGTGGGCGGCGAGAGCTTCGACGCCACGCTCCTGCGCGCCATGCCCGGCAAGAAGGTGAAGGAGTTGCGCCGCCTGCGCCGCCGACTCGAGGAGCGCGGACCGGTCGCGATGGTCCACGCGACCGACCCGCGCGACGTCCGCGACGCCACCGAGGCCTTTCTCACGCTCGAGGCCTCCGGCTGGAAGGGCCGCAACGGCACGGCCTTCATGCAGAGCCCGGGCAGCGCGACTTTCCTTCGGTCCGTCACGCGCTCGCTCGCGCAGTACGGGCAATGCCGGGTCGACCTGCTGACGGTCGGCGGCCAGCCCGCCGCTGCCGGCATCGTGCTCGGCGACGCCACGATGTCGCTCTACTGGAAGACGGCGTTCGACGAGGCGCTGGCCAGCTTCTCGCCCGGCGTCCAGCTCACGCTCGAGATGTCGGCCCGCCAGGTCGCGGGCGGCGTCGCCGTGACTGACAGTTGCGCCGTCGCCGATCACCCGATGATCGACCGGCTGTGGCCGGATCGTACCCCCGTCGCCGACTGGTTCATCGAGGCGAAACCGGCGGCGGCCAGCGCAGCGATCGCGCGCGCCGGCGTCAGCGCGCGGCGCGGCCTGCGCTCGACCGCCAAGTCGCTCTACCACATCGCTCGCGGCCGCAAGCCCTGACGGGCCGTCGCCTCATGCCACCGCGCGCAGCTCCCGCCGGATGACCTTGCCGGTCGTCGTCAGCGGCAGGTCGCCGATGAAGGCGATCTCGCGCGGGTATTCGTGCGCCGACAGGCGCTCGCGCACGAACCGCCGGATGTCCGATGCCAGAGCGTCACCCGGGGCGTAGCCGGGCTTCAGCACGATGAAGGCCTTGACGATCTCGGTGCGCAACGGGTCCGGCTTGCCGACGGCGGCGGCGTTGGCGACGGCGGGGTGGCGCAGCAGGCAGTCCTCGATCTCGACGGGGCCGATGCGGTAGCCCGACGATGTGATGACGTCGTCGTCGCGGCCGACGAAGCGCACGAAGCCGTTCTCGTCGGCCTCGCCCTGGTCCCCGGTGGTCATCCAGTCGCCGATGAACTTCTCGGCCGTCGCCTCCGGCCGGTTCCAGTAGCCGAGGAACATGACCGGGTCCGGCCGCATCACCGCGATCTGGCCGAGCTCGCCGGGGCCGCAGCGCGAGCCGTCGGGCCGGATCACGGCGACGTCGTGGCCCGGCACGGCCGTGCCGATGAAGCCCGGGCGCACGAGACCCAGCGCGGCGCAGGAGCCGAGCACGAGATTGCACTCGGTCTGGCCGTAGGCCTCGTTGATCGTGAGCCCCAGCGCCTCGCGGCCCCAGGCCAGCGTCTCGGCGCCGAGCGCCTCGCCGGCCGAGGCGACGGTGCGCAACTTCAGGTCGAAGCGGCCGCGCGGGTTATCGACCGCGCGCAGCATGCGCAGCGCCGTCGGCGGCACGAAGGTGTTGCGGATGCCGTAGTCCTGCAGGAGGCGGAATGCCTCCTCCGGGTCGAACTTCTCGAACTTGCGGGCCACCACGGCGACGCCGTGGTGCAGCGAGGGCAGCATGGCGTTGAGCAGCCCGCCGGCCCAGGCCCAGTCCGCCGGCGTCCACATCAGGTCGCCCGGCTGCGGATAGAACTCGTGGACGAGCTCGAAGCCGGGCAGATGTCCCGGCAGAACCCGGTGGCCGTGCAGCGCGCCCTTGGGCGGCCCCGTCGTGCCCGAGGTGAAGATCATCAGCGCCGGATCGTCGGGGCCTGTGTCCACCGGCGCGAACGCCGCGCTCTCGCGCGCCATCGCCTCGTGGAAACCGAGCACCCCGGCATCCGGCCCGTCCACCGACAGCACCACCTCCAGCGCCGGCAGCGTTCCGCGCACCGGCGCGAGGCGGGCGACGTTGGCGGCGTTGGTGACCAGCCCCTTCGCACCGGCATCGGCGAGGCGGTAGGTCAGGCCGTCGATGCCGAACAGCACCGCCAGCGGCAGCGCCACCGCGCCCAGCTTGTAGAGCGCGACATGGGCGATCGCGACGTCGCGCGACTGCGGCAGCAGCAGGCCGACGCGGTCGCCGCGGCCGATCCCGGCCTGCCGCAGGGCGTTAGCCAGACGGTTGGACGCCTCGCGCAGCCCGCCGAAGGTGAGGACGGCCGAGCCGCCTTCGGGAAACACCTCGATGATCGCCGGGCGGTCCGGATCGACGGCGGCCCAGCGGTCGCAGACGTCGACGCCGATGTTGTAGCGGTCGGGAATCGACCAGCGGAACGCCGCGCGAAGGCGGGCCTGGTCGCGGATCTGAGGCAGCATGCACGGCTCCCACGGGGACGGGATGCCGCAGACTACTCCTGCTGCACTGCAAAAACGAGCAGGACCATGGGCGGAGGTGAACGAACCCCTCCGCCTCCCCCTCTCTCCGGGCGACGCCGGCCGAGCGCCCCCGCTCAGGTCGCGAAGTTGGAGCGCTGCGCCCAGCCCGTGGTCCGGCGCTCCAGGATCGCCATGGCGGCGTAGATGATGACGCCCAGGACGCCCAGCGCGACCAGCGCGGCGAACAGCAGCGGCACGTTGAAGTCGGCGCTGGCACGCGCCATCAGGTTGCCGATGCCATAGTTCGAGGCGTTGTACTCGGCGATCACCGAGCCGACATAGGCCAGCGTGATCGCCACCTTCAGCGAGCCAAAGAAGTAGGGCAGCGAGCGCGGCACGCCGACCTTCGCGATGATGTCCATCTTCGACGCGCCCAGCGCGCGCATAACGTCCTCGACCTCGGGCTCGATCGTGGCGAGGCCCGTGGCCACGTTCACGACGATGGGAAAGAACGAGATGAGGAACGCCGTCAGCACCGCCGGCGCCCAGCCGACGCCGAACCAAATCACGAGGATCGGCACCACCGCCACCTTCGGGATGGCGTTGAACGCCACCAGCAGCGGATAGGTGCCCGCGTGGACGAGCTTCGACGCGCCCAGCGCGATGCCGAGCAGCAGCCCGGTGACGACGGCAAGCGCGAAGCCCGCCAGCGTCATCCAGAGCGTATGGGCGGAGTGGAAAGCGAGCGGGCCGCGATACTCCCACATCGCCTTTGCGATGGCGCTCGGCGGCGGCAGCACGAAGGTCGACACGGCGAGCGCCCGGCAGGCGATCTCCCAGACGAGGAAGAACCCGATGGTGAACACCCACGGCGCGGCGGCGAGGACCGCCTTGCTGGGCTGGCCGGGAACGGCGGACGTCATGCCGTGGTCCTCGCATGGGCGATGTGGGCACGCAGTTCGTGCACGATGTCGATGAACTGGGAGGTGTAGGTGACCTCCAGGTCGCGCGGCCGGGGAAGGTGCACCTCCCGCTCCGCGATGATGCGTCCGGGCCGGGCGCTCATGCAGAAGATCCGGTCGGCGAGGAACACCGCCTCGCGCAGGTCGTGGGTGACCAGGATGACCGTCACCTTCCGCGACGCGTGCAGGTCGCGGATGACGCACCACAGCTCCTCGCGGGTGAACGCGTCGAGCGCGCCGAAAGGCTCGTCCAGCATCAGGAGCTGCGGCTCGTGGATCAGCGCCCGGCACAGCGAGGCGCGCTGCTGCATGCCGCCCGACAGCTGCCACGGAAACTTCTCGCCCATCCCGCGCAGGCCGACCTGCTCGAGCAGGGCCTGCGCCCGCGCGACGTACTCGTCGCGGTGGCGGCGCAGGCGCGAGCGGTGCGGCTGCACGATCTCCAGCGGCAGGAGCAGGTTGTCGAGCGTCGTGCGCCAGGGCAGCAGCGTCGGGTTCTGGAAGGCCATGCCGGAAATCTTCACCGGCGCGGCGACCTCCTTGCCGGCCACCACCACCTTGCCCGCCTGCGGGAACTGCAGGCCGGTGGCGAGCTTCATCACCGTCGACTTGCCGCACCCGGAGGGGCCGACGATGGCGGCGAACTCGCCCTCGTTGACGGAGATCGTCATCCCCTCGACGGCGGGCGGGCCTGAGCCGCCATAGGCATGGGTCACGCCCGCGAGGGCGACGAAGGGTGACATGGAGGCTCCTCGCGGGCTTTGGACGGCGGAGGTCCGGTGCTCAGATCTTGCGATCGGCCGCCGGCGGCAGGAATGCGTCGGAGAAGATGTCCTCCGGCTTCGGCTTCGCCTTGTAGGTGAAGGTCAGGCCGATCTGATCGATCGAGGTCGCGAAGCGCTTCGTGTCGATGCCGCCCCAGCCATTGGCCTTCACCCACGGGGTGAGGATGTTCTGGTCGAGCGCCATCTTGAGCCGCTCGAGCTCGACGTCCTTCTTGGCGACGTCGTTGCGCTTGATGACGAGGTCGGTGGCGGCGGCCGGGTCGGCGACCGTGTCCTTGAGGCCCTTCACGAGCGCTTTCACGAAGCCCTTCACGGCCTCCGGCTTCTCCTTGGCGAAGGCCGGGTTGACCATGATGACGTTGCCGTAGAGCTCCACGCCGTAGTCGCTCATCAGCATCGTGACGATGTCCTCGACCGGCACGCCGCGCGACTTCACGTTGATGTAGGACGACATCGAGAAGCCGAACACGGCGTCGACCTCGCCCGAGGCGAGCATCGGCTCGCGCACCGGGAAGCCGACGTTCTCGAACTTCATGGCCTTGTCGTCGAGCTTGTTGACCGCCTTGAAGATCGGCCACTGCGCGTAGGCGGCGTCTGCCGCGGGGGCGCCGAACTTCTTGCCTTCGAGGCTCTTCACGTCGGCGGAGATGCCGCGGCTCTTGCGGCCGATG